>JAUVCJ010000262.1 GCA_030595765.1 Thermoplasmatota archaeon
AAAGCCAGTGTAGATAGCCCAGTGGATGGTCTTCCCTGAAGGCATCCAGTTCCTCGTCCCAAATAACCTCGTACTTCCAGTCCATCCCGCCGTTCGAGATGTATCCCAGGGTGGAGATCGGATCCTGCCACATCTTCTGGCATATCTGTTTGTATTTCTCTTGGGGGTATAGCAGGACATCTTGAACATTGTTGTAACAGGCTGTAGCAAGGGTGGCTATGAGGTTGACCAGGGCAACGGTCTCGATGAGCAGTAGTGGTGTATCGAAAAGGCGATACTCGATGGTTTGGATCTTTTTTCTTAGAGCTATTGGAACCATCTTGTCCAGTTCCTCGTTGTAGCCACTCATGTAATCGTTCAAATCCTCTCTGAGCATTCGACCCCAATCCCCGGGGTGCATGAGCTGTAGTGCAATGTCGCCATCTAGCCTTAGAGAGTTGGCTGTGTTGTTGGGGCTGTAGCCATTGAAGCCTCTGGGCAGGAGTCCGGGTGTGGTACAGGCCAGGAAATAGAATATCGAAGACCACTTCTTGATGTTTGCAGGTACCAGGAAAGACCCTGTGGAGTTGCCGATGTGAATGTGCATCCCTGCAGATAGGTTCGGGTAGTTCTTCCAGAAGGGTATGGCGCAGGGCACTATGACTATGTCCTTTCCCTTATCGCTCTCAGCTAGGGCTTTTATGACCACCCTTGCCATGTCTGAAAGCTGGATGGCTATGTCTCCTATATCCTTGGAAGGTGCGGTCCTGAACTCGATGATGGGGTTCTTGTGAGCATCATAGTTCTCTGCATAATGGTCAAAGCCAATGTATTCGAAAGGCACCCCTTTGTTGTGCCGCTTACTTGCCCTTTTATTGTAGTCTTTGATCCTTTCGAGCTGAAGGATGTTTTCCTTGACATCCAGTACTTTGGAGCCGTCTGCCCTGAAGGCCAGCATTTCAATCTCAACTCCGAATGTCAGCCTTAGATAGGGTGTTTTTCCGGTCTTGAAGCCGGAGAGCTTGTCCAGGATAGATTCGGATTCCAGGTCTTTTGGCCTTTGCAGGTGGTGGAATTCATAGATATCCCTTATCACCCCGAAAGGCTCCATGACTCCTATAGTAACACCTCCATGGTTTCCGTCATAAGGCCTACCACGGCTTCCATCATAAGCCCCTCCATGACACCTATAATAGCACCTCCACGGCTTCTATCATAAGCTCTGCCGTGACTTCCATCATAAGCTCCCTCTTGATGGCTATTAGACCACCTCTTTCTTTACGTGTGCATGGGCTGCTAGAAATGTCTCAAAAAGTTTCGGCTTGTCCTTTTTCCAACTGAGTATTGTGTCTCTGGCCTCTTCTTTGAGCCTGAATATTCCTGGAGGTCTGCCTACCTTGCTTGCGCCGTCTCCAAGATGGCCTTGTGTCACGAATTCGGCCCAGGGCTGAGCTCCGTTGGAGAGGTATATTGATATGGTGCTTTTGAGCGATGGTGAGAAATCGATGTAGTCCTCTCCTCTGAGAGCTATGAGTTTTTTAAATACCTGGCGGGTCTCTCTTCCATACCTGTATTCGAAGAGGATGACTGCAATGTAGCCAAGGAGAATGTCGTTGCTTTTGATCTTGAGCCTGCCCTCATAAAGGTCTTTTAGGCGGTCATCAAAAAGATCCTCAAGATTCCTTTTATTCACTCGCAGTATTTTTCCCCCGCAAACACCAACATGTATTGACTTTATTTATATTTTTGGAGTTATACTCTGTTCTCTGTATATTTATATATTCTCAGCCCAAATACCCTTAACCCCTGGCAGCTATTTCTAGCCATGAGCACCAGGCTCCAAAAGTATCTGGTAATTTGCGGACTAGGCTCCAGGCGAGGCTGTGAGGAATTGATTACCAGTGGGCGTGTAAAAGTAAACAGCGTCAAGATCACAGAGCAGGGCGCAATGGTGGGAGAGTGCGATGATGTTACAATTGATGGGAAACCTACAATTTCCTGCGAGTTCCAACTGGTCATGATGAACAAGCGCAATGGAAAGCTCACAGCCCGCTCTGACCCATACGGCAGAGCCACGGTGATGGATGACCTTCCCACCATTTACCATTATCTCAATCCAATAGGGCGGCTGGACGTTGACACAACTGGCCTGCTCCTTTTCACGATCAATGGTGAATTGAACCAGCGCATTACCCACCCAAGTCATTCCATACCAAAGGTCTATATGGCCACCCTGAACAAACCATTCACACATACCGGAGTTTTTGAGCAAGGTGTGAACATCAGGGAAGCTAGGCGTGCAACTGGCATCGTCCTGAACATCCAACAGACCATCGTGCACCTCGAAGTAAAAGAAGGGCGCAATCATGTCGTCAAGCGTATGTTCGCCTCTCTTGGCTACAAAGTAACAGCACTAAGCCGGACAAAGGTCGGGCACATCGAGCTGGAGGGGTTGGAAGCGGGGGAGTGCATGCTGCTGGAGAAGGATGAGGTGGAGCGTTTTTTGAAGACATAATTATGTTCTGGTGTGTTCTTGATAGATGTTAGTCATGGTGGCTAGGCATAGGAGTTAGGAATGGGAGTTAGGGAGGATATTAGCGAGGTTATTGTCTATGCGCAGTCGCAAAGGTGCATAACCTTTTTTATTGAGCCCTGCCTGCCCCTTTTGGAACGATGTCTATGGAGCTGTTGCTATCCCCTTTTGTATTGGCCTTTGCCATC
>JAUVCJ010000258.1 GCA_030595765.1 Thermoplasmatota archaeon
GAATCCAGTCCGAGAAGATGATCACTTTCAAGTGGGAAGATGCTCTAAGCTTTGATGGGACCAGCTCTCCTTTTATTCAATATGCTCATGCCAGAGCCTGCTCCATACTTGCAAAAGAAAACAGGCCAGAAGCATTTGACACCTCACTTCTGACGCATAATTCCGAAATATCATTGGCCAAGACCCTTGCAAAATTCCCAACAGTCATCGAGGAATGTGCACGGACACGCACCGTTCACATAATGGCCGGATACGCTCATTCCCTGGCAGACGAGTTCAATCAGTTCTACAGGGATTGTCCGGTGCTTGTTGCTGAAAAAGGCACCATGGGAGCCAGATTGGCCTTGGTCGAGGCTGCAAAATGGACGATATATTGTGCATTGAACTGCCTAGGGATAGAAGCCTTGGAGCAGATGTGATGCTAGTGCGTTCAAGGAACTGGTCTCCGCCTTGATGGATGTAAGAGCGAGACGGTTGATGAAATAATGTAAGAGAACTAGCATAATATCAGATATTGCATGAGAACAGATCTAGCATAATATCGGATAAAAAGCAAATGTTGCAGTGTTAAGGCTGTTAATGTAACATCAGATAAGGCAGCTAGCGATGTCTTCAGCCTCACGTTCACAGTATTTGCACTGAAGCCGGAGCGGTTCCCTGGAAATAACAGAGAACCAGTGTTCTACTGGTTCATGCTGGTTGGTTATGCAGTTCTTGTTCTTACACTCTACAATGGCATGTACTTCTTCAGGCAGTTCCACTGTGAGCTTATTTGTAACCTTGGAGAACCTGATGAGATTGATGGTGGCCTCTGGAGCTATGAGAGCAATTCTATCCACCTCGGATTTCTTGAGCTCTCTGTTCTCGACCTTGACTATGTCCTTGGTTCCGCCATTTCCGGTGGGCACGTTCATCACAATGCTGAGGATGGATTCGTTATGGCTTCCTAAGCCAAGGATATCCACCACTCTCAAGGCCATTCCGCTGGTTATGTGGTCAATGACGGTGCCGTTCTTAATTCGCCGAACCTTCATCTCTTCATCCAAACTACCACCTCTCGTAATGGATGTTCTTTTTCTGGAGAGGGAGGGGTTGTACCCGGGTTACAGCCAGATATCCAAGCACCAACACGGTGTCGGGCATCCATTTCTTGGGAGTGTTAGTTTCCTTACGGAACCTATCTACCACCTCAGGGTCCTCAAAGGCATTGCCCAGCCAGAGCGGTTCCAGATTGGATTTTGCGCATTCGAGAAGAGCGTTGAGAGCCAATGTCTTCTTTGTAAGTTCATCCAACTTCTGGTCGGCAAGTATGACAAGGAACATCGGAGCGTTTATTGCTCCCTCCAGGGCAGTCCTCATAGACTTGAGGGAAAAGCCATCCTCGTTCTTTCTAGCTCGTACCTCAGCCTCGATAAGCATCTTTTTCAGTTTATGCTCCTTCAACAGCATGTAATGCCAGGTTTGGCAGTCCTTTGGGAGCGCCAGTCTGTTAGCGGCCTGCAGGATGTTGGCCACCAACTTCGCCTCTATGTCCTTCTCGGAGAATACGAGTAAAAGTTCCTTGTGTGTCATAATCCAACCCCTGTCAACACCAGTTGGAGAAGCGCCATTCTGACCAGCACTCCATTATTTGCCTGCCTGAAATAGGCGGCCTTTTGCGATTTGTCCACTTCAGGAGCAATTTCGTCCACTCTCGGAAGCGGATGCATGATTACCAGGTCATCTTTTGTGCTCTCAAGTAGCTCCATGTCCACTCTGAAAATATTGGCGACCTTTCTGTATTCCTCCACATCCACAAATCGCTCCTTCTGTATCCTTGTGACATAGAGAATGTCGGCAACATCAGCCACCTTGCCTAGATCATCGCAAACATCCAACTCCAGTCCACTGGCTCTTACGTGCTCCACAACTTCCTTAGGCATTTGAAGTTGTTTTGGTGCCACGAATGTGAGCTTCACATCGAAGTGCATCAATGCTTCAGCTAGGGAGTGAACGGTCCTGCCATATTTGAGATCCCCAACAAGAGCGATGTGATTTCCATCAATATTACCCTTCTCTGACTGGATGGTGAATAGGTCCAACAAGGTCTGGGTAGGATGTTGGCCTGCACCATCACCGCCATTGATCACTGGCTTTGTGCTAAATTGTGCGGCCAATCTAGCGGACCCCTCATTGGGGTGCCTGAGCACCACTGCATCGGCATAGGCATCTCCCATCCTGATGGTGTCTGCCAGGGTTTCTCCCTTCTTTACTGAAGTTGCAGAAATGTCTGAAAAGCCAATGACGTTACCACCAAGCCTGAACATGGCTGTTTCGAAGCTCAATCTAGTTCTTGTGGACGGCTCGAAAAAGAACGTGGCAAGAATCTTGCCTTCCAGGCTCTTGGAGACCTTTCCACCATCGTGAAAGGGCCTCATATCTTTGGCTACCTTCAAAATATACTCGATCTCTTCCCTGCTAAGATCCGTGATCGAAACTATGTTGCGTCCCTTGAAGTTCATGGGTACCCTTCCGGCAATAGAGGGGATGGACTTAAACCTATTCCCCTATGATGAGATCAAATCCAGATATCTTGCCAAGTTCTATCTTGCCAAGCTCACCTGCTAGATTGTAAGCCTATGACTAGATTGTAGGTCTATGACTAGATTATAGGTCTATGATGTTCTTTAGGCGCCTTGAGACGTCATCCTCATCCATACATATCACTGGATGATATATCGGCACATTCAGATCGTCAATTGTAGCTAAAAAATCCTCACCCTGTTGGCTCCCTACAATAATTGCCTCG
>JAUVCJ010000067.1 GCA_030595765.1 Thermoplasmatota archaeon
AAATGCCTGGTCGTGGAGCAGATGCATGGTCCGATCTCGCTGACCAAAGCAGATGCAGAGCGTAACTGATAGGCAACGATCTCCTGCTCCACCTCGACCAGCTCCCCTCGAAACAGCCCAGACTCGAATCCCTTGGTCAACACAGGCATTCGATGGAGTCCGGTAACCTCATGATCCAGATCCATTATGCTGATTAGGTCGTTCTTCTTGATGTCCCTGACACATATCGTGTCCTCGATCGTGCGATCCATTCCTGCTTCAAGCGGCTCCCGGAACATTACCTGGATGCTCTGCCTTTGGGTAAAGCCGAGAGCCTTGTAAAATTCAACAACGTTGTCATAGGCATACAATCCGATATGGTCCGCCTCGCCTGAACGAAGGCGCTCGATCGCCTGACGCATCAATTCGGTTCCAATGCCTTTGCCGCGGTAATCTCTATCCACAACCACGTTCCCTATCCAACCCAGCCTCCCATACTGGGTGCAGAGGGCAGTGCCGCACATCTTCTGTTCTTCCTTGGGCGCCTGGTCCTCCTTGGCCCTGGCTCCTTTTTCTTCTTCTCCCTGGGCTAATAGGTTCTGAGCAATCAAGCAGGTAACAGAATCCAAAGAGTTCATCAGTTCAAAATCCAGGTCGGAAAAACCCCAGTCCTCTGCATCCGTGATTTCTTTAAGAAATCCAAGGTCTTCCGAGGTGGATCTGCGGAATTGCATTTAGTACCCCTCGTCGCACTTCCATTGACCATTGGTGATGAATCTATCATCTCCACGCTGATGCTTTATCTGGCACGGCCCAAACTCGTCATCCTCTGAACCATACCACAGGCTGCAATCCTTGCATTGGCGCATGAGAGTGGATATTGTGTTTCCGGTTAATTTAAATATCGATGCTCTGTTTGGCACCAAGCCAGGTGTTCGGAATGACCATGAAGCTCTATGAGACCATGAGCCGAGATGTTTTGGATTTTTTTCCTTTGCAGGGGAACACTATCCGGATGTATACCTGCGGCCCCACGGTCTACCAGCACTGTCATCTTGGCCATGGTCGTTCCTACGTGGTGTTTGATGTCCTAAAAAGGCATATCCTGTCCAAGGGATGGGATGTGAACCATGTCCAGAACTTCACAGATGTGGAGGACATAATTTTCAAGAGAGCCAGAGAAGTAGGGATCTCCCATCAGGAATTCTCTCAAAATTTCATTGATGCCTATTTTTTGGACATGGAAAAGCTCAATGTTCTAAAGGCTGATAACTATCCTAAAGTGAGTCAGAACATAGAGGCCATGATAGAGGCCATCAAAATATTTCTAGATAGGAAATGCGCATATGAACTGGAGGGAGACATATATTTCCATTCCACCTGCGCAAAGGGTTATGGCTCCCTATCCAGGATCAGACCGGACATGCTTCTTGGCTCCTCACCGAATGGTGCAAGGAAGGCTCCGATGGATTTTTTGTTGTGGAAGAAGGAAGACCCTGAGAAATGGGATCAACTATGGCCTAGCCCGTGGGGGATGGGCAGACCCGGGTGGCACCTACAATGCACTGTTATGGCCCTAGATAGGCTGGGACCTACCCTGGACATTCATGGTGGTGGCCTGGACCTGATATACCCCCACCATGAGCACGAGAGGGTCGAGGCAGAGGCCCTGACTGGCTCGAAGTTCTGCAGGTTCTATCTTCATAACGGTTTTGTCAACATCGATAAAGAAAAGATGTCCAAGTCAAAAGGGAACTATACCACTTTGCGTGAGCTATTTTCCAGATACGCCCCCCTAGCAGTGAGACACTATCTATTAACTCATCATTACCGTTCGCACATAGAGCTGGACTACGATGCCTTGGAAAGATCCTGCAAAGCTCTAGAAAACCTCCGAGACATGGCAAACGACACTGCGCTGGAGCTTAACGCGCCTTCTGGCCTAGAAGTTAGCGCAGTCATAGCTCGCCTCCAGTCCCTGCGAGAGGAGTTCGAGGGAGCAATGGATTCAGACTTGGATACTCCTACAGCACTGGGAGTGCTGGAGAGATATGTGAACTATGTCCTTGATCTAAAAGATTGCACTGGAAAACCCCTATCAGAAAGTACAATTCAGAAATTTAGAAGTGACCATTTTTTTATGATGAACAGACTCGGTATTGCTTCAGTAGAATGATCATATATTTGATATCTAGACCCATCAGTTCTTTGAAATCTAGTATATAAGAGCCGGAAATTCCAATACCTAATGGAGGGATACCAATCATTATTGGAACTTTACCCATATTTATAAATATGAATTACTTTTTCGTTGGCGCTCTATGGATACTACCCTGTTTATCGGATTAGCTGTAATAGGCCTTCTGATAGAGTACATCAAGGCCACATTGGGGATGGGATACGGTACTGCCCTTGTTCCGATCCTACTTATTATGGGATTTGCCCCGCTGATAATAGTCCCAGTAGTTCTGGCATCGCAATTGATCTCTGGTGTGGCAGCATCCTATACCCATCATACATTGAGCAACGTCAACTTCAATCGAGATGGAAGGGACATACGTATTGCACTATTTCTTGCAGGGTTTGGTATCGTTGGCGCATCTCTAGCGGCTGTGATCGCGATCCAGATCCCTGAGTGGGTGCTGAGGGCATATATTGGCGCTGTGGTAATATCAATGGGAATAATGCTGATGTGGGCGAGAAAGCGATCATTTAACTTCTCATGGCTTAGAATGGGTATAATTGGGATGGTGGCCTCAATTAACAAGGGAATGACCGGAGGAGGATACGGACCGCTTGTAACAGGCGGACAGATTCTCTCAGGAACCAAGCCAAAAGCATCAGTTGCGATAACAGCCTTGGCTGAATCAATAACATGTACTGGAGCTATACTAGTATTCATTTTCCTGGGTAGTGGTCTTGATGTTACTTTGCTAGCCCCATTATTGGTTGGTTCCATGATAGCAATGCCCCTTTCTGGACATACTGTCAAGAGAGTGAAAGAGGGTTCCTTGATGTCTGGGATTGGAGTTATCACCATTGTGATCGGGATCATCACCATTTATGGCCTCCGCTGAATAGAACATGAGTTCTATGATCCAATGCAAGATATCCGGATCCATTTTAACGGGGGCGGAGTAAAACATTATTGAATAAATTACAAGAATTATTGTATTTATAACAAAATATATGTAGAGCAATGACCTAAAGAGGCTCATGAAGATAGATCTTGACGATGTAGTACACATTAAGGAGACTTCCATGACCATTCGGGGTTCCCGTAGGCGCACAACTGTACCTTCAGATGTGGTAAAAGCGCTTTCTCTCAAAGATGGGGACAAAATGCGATGGGTTTTGATGAAGGATGGCAGAATCATCATCACCAAGGTAAAATAACTTCAGACCCTGAAAATAACTTGATCTCAGGATGTCAAGGCGAAGTTGTTGAATATTGTTATCTAGTTCTAGAGTTATGATGGCTGGTATTGCCCAAAATTATTAGGAGCTCTCCATAAATTTAACAAAGTCATCCATGGATCTGGGCTGGAGAGTATAATTGCTCTGCCTTTCCTCGCCTAGCGTTGAAACAGGGCTAGAACCATAATCATGGCCAGGGTAGATCTTGAGCTCGTCTGATAATGGCTCAAGAATCCTGAAAAAGGTGTCCCATAGCTGCTGAGCGGAGCCGCCTGGCAGGTCAGTTCTTCCACACTCCCCAACAAAAAGGGTATCCCCAGTAAAAAGCGAGTCACCCACAAGAAAACACACGCTATCAGGAGTGTGCCCTGGGGTATGAATTACTTCAATCTTCGATTTACCCAATTCCAGGACTTGCCCATTCGCAAGGGACAGGTCTATGCCATTCTGTAGCTGTCCAAACCCAGCCAACTTAGCTCCTGTAGCACTCCTGGCCTCCTGGTTACCAGCAGTATGATCCAAATGATGATGAGTGTTGAGGATCAGTTCGATATTAGCTCCTAGTTCCTCAATTCCATCCGACAGAGCCTTTGGGTATAGCGTGGGGTCTATGATGGCTCCCTTTTTTGAAATATCATCCACCAACAAATAGGTGAAATTTCCTAAAGGCCCGACCTTGAACTGCTTCACAATCATTGAAACCACCACATTTCTTCTTGCATAAGATTTCTTGCTCTTCTTGCATAATGAGTTCTTGCTTTACTCTTGCCTAATAGTTCTTGCTTTACTCTTGCCTAAGAGTTATTACATAAATTACATAAAAGTAACTGCAATATTTTTCTTCTCTTTCCTGATGGCATCGGCAATCTATTTAACTGTTGATCCACATTGCTTGTTGGAAGGGATTATCATGGGTGCAATGGTCATAGATGGAAAGGGTATCGCCAAGCAGATCCGGAACGAGGTTGGTGAAGAGGTTCAAAAACTCGGTGAACGTGGATTGGTGCCGGGTTTGGCTGCAATAATAGTGGGTAACGATCCGGCTTCAGAAGTTTATATTAACATGAAGATGAAAGCCTGTGACAAGGCAGGCATCTATCATGAAACGATCGAAAAACCTGACGAAACAACCCAAGAGGAGTTGCTCAGGACCATTGAGAAGCTCAATGGGGACATGAACATACATGGCATTCTGGTACAGCTTCCGCTTCCAAGGCATATAGATGAGTCAGTAGTGCTTGAATCCATCGACCCTCTCAAAGACGTGGATGGCTTCCACCCGCTCAATTTGGGTAATTTATTCCTTGGCACCCCTTCATTCGTCCCTTGCACCCCATTAGGAGTTCAGGAATTGCTGGTTCGCTCCGGCCATCATCCCGATGGCAAGCGAGTGGTGATCGTGGGTAGGTCAAATATCGTTGGTAAACCATTAATGGCGATGCTTGTGCAAAAGGAGAAAGGTGCCAATGCCACAGTTACAATGTGCCATACTGGCACTACCGACCTGGGAGCCATCACAAGAGAGGCAGACATCCTTATCGTAGCCATGGGACGACCAAAAGCCATAACTGCGGATATGGTCAAGGAGGGCGCTGTTGTCATCGATGTTGGAATTCACAGGTTGGATGACCCATCAGCCAAGCGTGGTTATTCGATAGTGGGTGATGTGGACTTTGAAAATGTCGCTCCCAAATGTCTGGCGATATCACCAGTCCCAGGGGGTGTTGGCCCCATGACAATTGCAATGTTGCTTAATAACACAGTTCTTGCAGCCAAGTACCAGGCCGAGCTTGAGGGCGATATCTAAACAAGTTGGGCAAAACTATTTAATCTGAACCCATTGATAATGGGTTGTTAATCATGGAGGTGGGCCTATCACCGATCCTGAAGAGAAACAACAACAGTGCGTTAATTGTCTGTCATCAGATGTGAGATTTATCTCTGAATATGGCAGATGGTACTGCGAGGATTGCAAACAATACCTGCCTGATGAAGCGCCTGATGCGCTTTCAAAGCCCTCGCCACCTCCACCGCCTGCACAAAGGAGAGTGGAAGCAACTCCACCTCCAAGGGCAAGACCTACAGCAGGCGCGGCTCCTGCAAGAGCTGCTACTAGAGCTCCTGCTAGGGCTCCATCTAGGACATCTCCCCCCTCACAAAGACCAGCACAAAAAACCACCCCCAAGAAGAAGAGTCGAAAAGGTGCTGTTACTGCCGTTTTAGCGCTTCTGCTGGTTGGTTCGCTGTTCTTTTCCTGGCCCTATGTTGAACCCCTTCTGGCCGGGGAAAAGTCTATTGAAGAGGTCGTGGACCCCGTTTCTAATTTAATCCTGTCCAGTCTAGGGGGGAGTCTAAGCCTCAGCGACGAAACAAAGCTAGAGATACCAGCACATTCACTCCCTCAAGACACTAATATCAGTATGGCAAAAACAGACAATTATGGTACCATTTCCTCCCAGAACACCCTGGCCAGCCAAGTTTACGAACTTGGGCCTGAAGGCACTACATTCTCCTCCGACCACAAACCCACCTTGACCATACCCTATGACGAGAGCCAGATACCAGCCGGTGTTCTAGAGGATAACCTGGGTCTTTACCAGCAGGGCAAGGATGGTAAATGGACAAAGGTGCCAGGGTCTCAGGTGTCACCGAGCAACAACAAGGTCAGTGGCAAGATCTCGCATTTTTCCAAGTACGCGGTCATGATCGGACCCAAGCCCGACCGCTCTGTGATGGTGGACATACACTCACTTCTCGATCCCGCTACCGAAGCTCGAACATACAATCAGGGCTCCACTTCGGCAAAGGTACAGAATATATATGGCACCCTCATCGACCAGGAATTCTATTCTCGTGGACTGCAGCAAAATATCCAGGTTGCATCAAGTTGCGCAAGTGGAAGCAGAGAGGATCCAGGATACTTTGCACTCGACACCGCCCAGAGTATAAACATCTCCAACCATGGCTCAACTGGCATGGTAATGGCAAAGATGGATGGGCCTCAGGGTCTTGGAAATATAATAGAAACTGTTGAATCATGGGAAGAAACGGATGGAATGGATGGAATATTCCCGGGTTCGATCGAACTTGAACAGGGCTATTACAAGTTCACCTGCATGTCTTCAAATGCGTATGAAAGCGAAGTTCGTGTTGAATTCTCAGGTTCGGTTGAGTTTGGCGGGAAGGCTATTATAATACACAACGGAGTTGCCCAGCCCATCGACCCAAACAACCTCTTTGATGATGGATTGCATGAAGATGGAGGTGCCAATGATGGTATTTGGGCCTTTGAAGGGATAATCGTCCTTTCCGGGGGGATCAACGCCATATCGGTCCGCTCCCATGACACAGGTGCCAACGTGATAGGAGAGAGCTACCCGTTCACGGTTAATGCTTCCATCCCTTTAACAGATGTCCGGATAATGCTTACTTGGGATTCGGATATGGATCTGGATCTGCACGTCAGGGATCCAGAAGGAAGGACTGCCTATTGGAATAACAAGCTTGCAATAACCCCAGGCGGTGCCCTGGATGTCGATGACAGAGATGGATACGGGCCTGAGACATTCACCCTGATCCATGCAGCCGTTGGAACCTATAACATAACTGTGGCGCTCTATGGGGCAAGTGAGGTCAACCCACCCTCAGATTCAAACGCCACCATAGTCCTGGAGCTAGCTGGACAGGACCGCATCATAAAAACACATCTATTCAGAAGTCATGAGATCGGTGTTATCTGGTATGTTACCGATTTTGATATAGAGTAACCTAACCTTCAACTACTGCCTACTAACTGCTATCTACCCGACCTGCCTGCAAACTGCCACTTGCCTACCGATACCTGCTCGACCTGCCTGCAAACTACCACTTACCCACCTATGCCTGCCCGACCTGCCTGCAAACAGCCACTTACCTAACGCATCTGCCAGATATGTCTTCAACTGCCACTTACCTACTGCTACACGCCTCTCTCTTTCCAAAATATATATAGAAAAAATATGTTAGGAGCCTGTCCGAGAAATAGAACACACCATCGCAGATTGAGCTTTTGTTGCAAAAAATTGGGGCGCCCTCACGGTCACATGCAGTTTCATGAAGAAAAAACGAGGAAAATGTGATTACTCGGGCAGGCTCTTAGATGGAAGCAAAAATAATCGCGGGATCATTTATTGCGAGAGAATGAGATAGCTTGGGAAAATAGCTTGGAAAAAACATTACAATTTCTTGGACAAGAGGTCTGATACAATGTCCTTGATAGCAACCAACTTGGAAAGGTCTCCATCCCAGTCTCTTAGGGTCTGACCAAATCTGCGGTGTATGGTTTTTAGGCTCCTTTTCATCTCTTTTCGCAGGTCAGCAGGTTCCATCCCGGATATAACAGTTGCAAGATAGCATCTGGGGCCGTATTCGATCAGAACCCTTAGCCTTCCGTACTGTATCTCGTCCAGTTCTCCCTCCTCATGGCTCTTGAACGAGTCCTTGACAAAGTCCCTGATGACTGTAAGCATGCCTGTTAGGATGTCATCGTCCACTCCGGGTTTGAGCCGCCTGGTGGAGTGATTGATCAGAAGGCCTGTTGTGGTGATTACAAACACATCCTCTATAGCATACGGGTCCTTCAACTTTTTCTGCTCTGGCAGTAATACCTTTTTCTTGTACATGGCCAGAGTGATTGACCAGGAAACGAACATGGCCAGATAGGTTATCCAGAATAGCAATACATAGAACAGAAAATCAACTGAGACTATAATCCATTCAGATTGCTTATCCAGAAGAATGGTTTGCATGGTGTCTTTTATCTGTGGGAGAGCAAAGAGAGCCGTGAGCAATCCAAAGATGACTATATTGGATATATTCCTAGTGGTCAGGTCCTCCACCTCAAGGAATTTGCTCTGGAGTGTAGCCTTGTGCCTGACGTGTATCAGGCTGAAGTAGAAGCCCTGGACAAACATGCCAGCACCCATGGCAAACATTAGGAATATCAAGGGTTCCAGTGTGAGAAATAGATCGAACGGGACATCAGTTGCAGGCCTAGCCAGACCTCCATTGGTAATCTCATTCCATCTGGCCTCTGAGCCCGAATATATCAGCCCAGCGATCATAAGCACCATCAGGAGGATCTCCACCGATATCAATATCTTGCGAATTCTATCTAATTCCTTAATTTTTCTCCTTTCCACTGCAAATCCAGAGATGTTGAGGGGTTTTGGGGCCGCCCTTTCATTCTTCTCCTGCTCTCGCTTGCCCAGCTCCGACTCCAGAAGATATTTCATCTCCTCTTCTCTCTGTTTCATCTCAGCTAGCATCTTCTTTCGATCCTGCTCCATCTTGACCCGCTCTTCCTTTATGACGTCTAGAGTGGTCTTGCGGGTCCTGCGCTTGACTTTGACACCATCAACCTGCCTTCTAAGGTCGTCCATGTTGTATTCTCTTACAGATTCTCCCTTATCAGTTGATGCTGTTTCTTGAGATGGGCCGAATTGTTGTCCACAGCTGGGGCAGGGATCTGATAAACTGAAAATGATCTCGGAGCATGTAGGGCATTGATATGCCTGTCCAGCCTGTTCGTTAGAGGCGACCCCTGAACAGTTAGGGCAGTATTCGTTAGGGTCTGTCAGAATGGTGGAGCAACCGCTACACTGGTATAGAACACCAGAGCTAGGTTGTGTTTGCTGTTGAGCGAATTTTTGCCCACAATATGGACATGGTCCATTGGCGCTGAACATGACACCAGAACAACTGGGGCATTGATAGGTAGTAGCATTATTATTTGCCATGGCAGAATCATTCGTCAATGATTTGGAATGGATTTAAGTCTTGCTGAATATGAATTGTATTAGAAGAGCAAACTGTATTAGAAGAGCATTAGCATTGTATAAACACTGTGCTGCCACCGAACTAGCACCATACAAGCGCCGAACTAGCACCGAATTAGAATTGAACTAGCCTGAACTATTTTTTATCTAGTTCCTCACGCCTGCCGATCCTCTTAATCCCCAGCCGGATCTGGTCACCTGATTTGAGTATGCCTTCATCTACTAGAGGCCCAGTTATGGGTGCAAGAAGGCCAGGATCAGTAGTTTTGTGGACCTGGGTCTTAAACGTTATCACCTTGTCAACCACCCTGCTTCCCCTGATAATCTGGAGAACCTCAAGCCAAAGCGTGTCCCCTTCCAAAATGTCCTGATGGTTGCATATAGGCTCTGGAAGCGTAATGGACATCCCGTGCTCCTTTGATTCTGATATCTCTAATTTGAACGGCATGGTATCAACAGAGAAAAGCCCTTGATTGGATAAAAAGGTTGGCCGAGGGCATTCACGGTATACAATTTCACATTACCCCTGTGAAAACTTAAAATAGCGCATCAATCATCTATATTTCAATGAGAACAAAAGTGGAAGAGGATATTGAAAAGAACTATTCGAAGCAAGCATTCATAAACCGTTTGAGAAGATTGGCCGATGCTATCGAGGAGAGCGAACCATTTCTCATCCAGGTAGGCGGCAGAAGGGTAAGAGTACCGGTCAGCGCAATAACCAGCATAGAGTTCGAGAAGGATAGTAGCGTTCGAGAGCTGGAGTTCCAACTCAAATGGTAATGTGCGACCTCTGGAATCAATAACGCTTATGGGTTCGATTAAAAACTGTCCAAGCTGAAGTTTAGTCCATGCTATGTGCTTGCTGAGGGTCACGCATTCGGTGTTGAAGTTTCTGTGTTGAATATTTAGCTTAAATTTGGAGCCATTGCTAGATTTTATGCAAAGACGCGCTACCTCGCGAAAAATGTTTGTATTCATTGTGAAATTGGATTGAATTTATTTCACGATACTTTCACGATAAATGGTTAAAAATATAAATACCATAAGTGCGATGTAGTATCGCACTAGGGATGCACAACCTTGGA
>JAUVCJ010000052.1 GCA_030595765.1 Thermoplasmatota archaeon
GGTAGTGGCAAACAGTACGGTGGGGGCAGCTCAAAAGGGTCAGGCGGTTCTAGTGGCTCAGCAAGCTCGAGCAAGAAAGAGTTCTACTCCGAGGTAGAAGAAAAGACAGCTCAAGTACGTGGAGAGGGCAACCCGCTACTAATTATTGGTCCTGGCTTCTGGAAAGAGGAGTTGTTCACCTTCATCAGAGATTCAAAGACGCTGGATCCCACAAACGTGTTCGTTCTCTCCACAGGTCAATCCGGCATGGCTGCTGTAAATGAAATACTAAAAAGTGGCCTGGGTTCCCAAGTGCTTCAGGACTCTCGCGTCCGATTGGAAACGGAACTAGTTGAAAAACTTCTAACGGAAATTGCAACCAACGGACTTGCCGCCTATGGCCCCAAAGAAACAGCTGATGCAGTCAAGCAAGGAGCAACTGAAACCCTGCTTGTAATTGACAAAATGGTCAGAAAAGGAGAATATGAGGGTGTAATGGATCACGCACGAGACCTTGGAGCCAGGGTGGTGGTGGTGAGCACACATCATGATGGTGGAAAGAAGCTTCAGGGACTTGGCGGCGTTGGCGCACTGTTGCGGTACAGGGTGGGGTGATAATATTCTGATGTTTTTCCTCAAACCTTTTTCCTTTTGGCTAGAATGAATCCAACACTTCTAGGCTCAGCTTGTGGCGCGCCTTGTTGTCATAGTGGGTGATTCAGTTATCTAGAAAGATAATCTTTCGTCTGTCATGGGTATCTAATTCTGCAACCTGAATAGGATTATCGGGTGGGTGCCCAGATCCTTTTCAAACTTCATTCCATCTTCGAACAATGCCTGGTCGAACACCTTCTCCTCATAGAACTTATCAAGGAATTGCTTCTCGTTCTCACTGAATACCAGTATTGGCCCGACCACTGCAAGGCCAGCTGCCTTCATCGCTTCGAGGTCAATAGCATACTCTCTCCTTTTAAGAAGCGGTGCCAGATTGGCCTTCTTTGCCCTCCCGTCTATGGCATCTATCTTGCCTGTTGTAAGAGTCCTGATGTCAATGGATGGCATCAACAGATAATAGATGCAGAGCTTTCTGTATAGGTCCTCATCATAAGGAATCTCAGTCTGGGAGAATTGATAGACATCGAAAAGGTCCCGGGGAGTTCCGCGAGTAAGGAGTGCTCTGGTCTTCTGAGCCATCAACTCCTCGAAACTGTAGGTGATTACTTCAACATCTTCTAGAGCATCGAAGGGGTGCTTCATCTCGATGGGGTTCAAATCCCCTACCGGCAGCCTTTCGCTGTAGTTTATCTCCACTTTGAGCAGATCCCGGTTACCTCCATGATTGGTATATGCCAACATGTTCTGTGCTTCGGAATAGTGGTCGATCTGGCGGTCTATCTCGTATTGATACTCTCGAAATAGCCTAGTAAGCATTTCCTTGATATCCTTCCTGTCTTCTTCCATTTCCGCTTTATCCAGGCTTCCCACGTAGTTGAAATCCACATCTACGGAAAGCCGATTGAAGTCCAAAAAGGAGAATTGTAGGGCTGTGCCGCCCTTCAAGGCAAGTTTTCCCCGCATGTCATCTATTTTATAGATGGCCTTAAGCAGCTCCATGAGGCGATAGACCTTTTCCAGGGGATCCCTTGTGAAGTCGATTTTAGCGGACAACTTATCGAAGTACGGCTTTCCTGGATTGCTACGCAAACCGCATCACCTCTTCCATGTTCTTGGGAACTATAAGGTTCCATTCCTTGACCATCTGTCCCTCTCCGTTCATGGCCTGGGGTGTGAGGTAATAAACCTTATCCTTCTTCTGAGCCTTCAGTTTTTCAAGCAGTCCATCCGGTATCCTGAGTTCCTCCTTCATCATCGAAAGGAGATAGCCCGTTTTTATTGTCAGACTGCGTTCGCCGTATTTCTTCAGATACGTCTCCAACACACTCACGTCTATCTGGTGAAAGGCCGATATACTCTTTATCAGCTCTTCCAGGCCACCACAGTAATCCGGGTTCCTGATGCAGTCCAGTATAGTTCTTTCCCTGTCTGTGAGTTCAACCTTAACACTATCCCTGAGGATGGATACAACTCCAAAACTCCAACTCTGGCGCAGAAAGCGGTATTCTACTCCCTGGAAATCGAATGTGCGCAGGGGAGTTTTCCGAGATATGAATACGGTATTGAAATATGATTGGGCAACACCATGGAGCTCCAAGGCTGTGTGATGAGATAAAATCCCCTTTGTGCGTCCCACCTTATAGGCCAGTATGTAGCGATCAACCTCATAGTTGGTTCCTATCAGTTCTGGCGGAACGGCTGAATAATAGCCCCTGTGGGCACGAATTGCATAGCCTTTTCTTACAAGCCTGGAGAGCACGGTGCGGGATGTCTCGTAATTGTTTGTTATCTTATCAATCTCTTTTGTGGTCGTAACCCTTTTCTTCATTAGCTCGATATAGACTTGCTGCTCATTTCGGGTAAGTGCTACCTCTTTGTCGTTGTTTGTTGCTAGCATGGTACACAAACGACGATATATCAGTAGTGTGGTATTAAGGTTACTACCTCTTTGTCGTTGTTTGTTGCTAGTATAGTACACAAACGACGACATATCGGTAGTGACTCTTGAGGGGTTCACAATTCACCTTAAAACAAAAAAATTAAAGAGGAAGGCAAGACACTTTTTGCCGGGTGCGGAAAATCTAATTCCCGGGATACTATAAATTAGCCAGGCAGGTCCGATTCAAAATCGGATGAATCCAACATCTACCGATAGCGATTGATCTCATCCCTCAACGTAACTGCAACATCCCTTGCGGCACCAGCCCACTCATCCAATGTATCGGCCTCGGCCTTGGCTCCAGCGTAGATTATGCCTCTGGCTGAGTTGATGATGGCGCCTGTGCCTGCTGAGTTGATACCGGCCTTGACCGTTTTCTCGACATCTCCTCCTTGGGCTCCAATGCCAGGTATCAGGAACAACACGTCATCTCCCATTATCTTTCTGACGATCTCCATCTCCTCGGGGTAGGTGGCGCCTACCACTGCTCCGCATGTGCCGATTGTGTTCCATTGCTTGATTAGGCTGGCAACAGACTGGTAGAGGGGCTGGCCATTGCTCTGGAGGTCTTGAAGCTCTCCTGCGCTGGGGTTGGAGGTTCGGCATAACACGAAGGCAGCTTTTCCAGGATGCACCAGAAAAGGGCGGATGGAATCGACACCAAGGTATGGGTTGAGGGTAACGGCATCTGCGCCAAGTATATCGAACACAGCTGTGGCATAGGCCGAGGCCGTGCTTCCGATGTCGTTGCGCTTTGCATCGAGAATGACAGGTATGTGGTCGGGTATGCTATCGATGGTGTCTTTTAGAATTCTCATGCCGTCAAGACCTAGAGCCTCGAAGTAGGCAATTTGGGGTTTGTAGGCGCATACCAAGTCTTTGGTAACCTCAATGATTTGTTTGTTGAACTCAAGAACAGGGTCTGGCAATGCCCTGATGCTATCCGGCATCTTTTCCAATACTGGGTCTAAGCCCACACACAGCAAGCTATTATTCTTCTCTACCGCGCTGTTCAGCTTCTCAATAAAGGTCATTTCACTCACACAAAGATTGCACGGAGGCGATATAAAGCTTGACCACCTCAAGTGAACCGCACCCCTCCTTTTTTATCCAGCAACCTCAATTACCAGAAACATGGCTAAGAACCATGCAACTCCCGGAAGAGATGGCCTGATTGGAGAGATTGTTGAGTTGCATAACTCAATCAAGGACAAAATTGCAGAGCGTCTGGATGAGTTCAGCCAGATTGGCAACGACGGCACAGATGAGCAGATCCTGACCGAACTTTTCTTCTGTCTGTTCACCCCCCAATCAAAAGCACGAGCATGCTGGGCAGCCATCCAGAAGCTGGAAAGGCTTGACCTATTGTTCAACGGCACCGCAACGCAGATTGCACAACAGATGCCAAGTGTGCGTTTCAGGAACAATAAGGCCAGATATCTTGTAGAGGCCAGAGGCAGGTTCCACCCAGGAGATCAACGGGAATTTGAAGGTGTTTCAGTCAGAGAATTTCTCGAAAAGGCCGGAGATGTTCCAGCCCAGCGTGAACAGCTGGTCAAGACCGTCAAGGGCATGGGCTACAAGGAAGCAAGCCATTTTCTGCGCAACATTGGCAGAGGAGAAAGCATCGCGATCCTGGACAGGCACATTCTAAGGAACCTTGTACGGCTTGAGGTCATACCAGAGGAGCCAACCAGCATCTCTAAGAAACAATATCTGGAAATGGAAAAGGCCATGGTGAAATTCTCGTTGGAGATCAAAGTGCCCATGGATAGCTTGGACATGGTGCTCTGGTACAAAGAGGCAGAAGATATCTTCAAATAAGGCATTTTACATATTTTACATAAATATGTCTCCAAATAACTTATTTTACATAGATAGGCCTCCAAATAACTTCTTTTACATAGGTGTTTCAAGTACCTTTTTGGGTGCCTTCAAGCCAGCTCAAGCTAGATATTGGCGTTAAGCGCATAGATTTTGGCAGCGTTGGAAATTAATATTAAGAGAACAATGAGGTCCAGCATGAGTCTCGATTCCGGGTTCGTTGGCAGAGCCGAAGAGCTACAAGCTCTGGAAATTGCTGCGAAGGAGGCCAGAGGTGGCAAGGGCTCCATGATCCTGATTAAAGGGTATGCTGGCATAGGCAAAAGCAGGCTCATCAAGGAATTCACATCCAGACTGCTGGAGGGATCCATGGATGTACTTACAGGAATGTGCAGGC
Source organism: Thermoplasmatota archaeon (assembly GCA_030595765.1). Lineage (GTDB taxonomy): Archaea > Thermoplasmatota > Thermoplasmata > JAUVCJ01 > JAUVCJ01. Next base: position 4,755 of record JAUVCJ010000052.1, read on the forward strand.
TGCGAGACCGTAAAACACCTTACGCTCCGTTCCAGTCCGCATTCCTGAACCATGAGCTGGTTCAGACCCTGGTCCATGCAGAGAAGACTATCGGCTTCGAGCATCTTTTCATTATCAACGACAGCGGCATGGTAATGGCTGCCACCTCTCATGGCGGTGAGGACTTCGATGAGGACATCTGGGGAGGTATGCTCTCCATTGTCCAGAACTTCGTGCGAGACTCCTTTGGCGACCAGGATGGAGGCGCTGGCCTTGAAAGGCTGGATTACGGGGAGCTACGGATCCATATCGAGCACGGCCAGAACCTGTTCGTGGTTGGAATACTGAGCCAGGAGGAGGCTCCTGATGCTAGAGCCGACCTGGAGCTGCTGGTCAAGCTTCTGGAGGAGGAATACCCTGATGCACTATCCAAGTGGGATGGCAAAACAGGCTCTATTCAAGGCATGCACGACATGCTGGAGGAGTATGCCAGCAAAAGGTATTCGGTCCAGAGGAGAATGGGAGAGCAGGAATTGGTCTCGGACAGGCTCAAGGTATTCGAGGGAGCGTTAAAATCCCTGAAGGAGCAGATAACCAAAAAACCCCTAGTCCTAGTCCTTGAGAACCTTCAATGGTCTGACTCCTCTTCGTTGGAACTGCTCTCCTACATCGCTCAAGGGATCGAAAGGCAGCCGATGCTCTGCATTGTCAGCCTCAGACCCGGAGCCATCGGCTCAGACTCAATGGTCTTTGAGTATCTGGAGAACCTTCAGGAAATAAGATCGGTAAGTTCCCTAGATCTTGGGCCATTTGAGCCCGATCACATGCTGGACATGCTCGAATCCCTTTTTCCGGAGTTAAAGTTCCCACCTGAGATATGGGATAAAGTAGTGGAGAAGACCGATGGAAATCCATTGGTGTTCCTTGCCTACCTCAAGAACCTGACCCAGGCTGGTCTGATCTACAACCTTGGTTTCGGATGGGAAATCGCTGAAGGCATGGAAATTCCCATGCCCGAGACACTAAAGGACATGCTGATCAACAATCTAGACCATCTATCCCCAATGCAATCCATGCTTCTGGAAGAGGCCTCAGTGTTGGGCTATCCTTTCAAATCCGAGTTGCTGGCAAACGCCTGTGGAGCAGAACCATGGGCCATAGGCAGGCACCTTGGAGAGTTACAAGACCAGGGATTCATATCCCATAAACCCAACGACTACTGGGTCATCTCAAGCCCCCAGTTCACCGAGATATTCTATCTGAACATCGATGACAGCCGAAAGGTGATGTTGAACAGGTGGGCTGGCATCGCACTGGAAAACGAGGGAGAGCTTGGTGATGACAGGGCGATATTTAGAATTGCTGAGCATTTTTACAGAGCTGGAGACAGTGACAAGACAGTTCATTACGCCTTCCTGGCAGGGGACAAAGCAATGCAGGCTCTGGCTCCTGGTGAGGCATCAAGATACTTTAAATGGGGACTTGAAATGCTTCCAGATAGCTCTGAGAGCCGGGACAAGGACTCCAAGAACGCAGCTTTGCTTGTAAGGATGGCGCGTTGCAGAACTCTTCAAGGGGACTGGGATGATGCGATTCACTGGATGGAAGAGGCAAGGAAGCTGAACCTAGGCTCAAAGGATGTCAGGCACCAGGCAGAAACACTCTATCACCTAGGCGAGATCTATCTTCTAAAAACCGACGACATGATGGCAAAAGAGTGCATTGAACTGGCGTTGGACCTGTTTGGGATATTGAAGGATGACAGAGGCCAGGCAGAGTGCCATTGGGCTCTTGGGACCATCATGTGGAGGCTCGGCGACCTAACTGGCGCAATGGAGAAATTAGAGTTAGGCCTGGTCTTCTCGGAAAAGATAAAGGAACAGGGAATTCGAGGCAAACTGATGATAGACATTGGCTCGGTTATGGCGCTTGAGGGAAGGATGGAGGAAAGCACAAAGGTCTATCAAGATGCTGTGGAACTGCTCAGAGATACCGATGAGACGGATCATCTGGTCAGAGCCCTTAACAACATGGCTGACAACCTCATTTGGATGAAAAAGATGGATCAGGCTCTGGAAAATGTTGAACAGGCAATATCCATCTGCGAGGAAACATCAAACGTTTACAACCTCGGGGTCTCGTTGCAGACCAAGTCCGAAATACTTCTGGATCAGAAAAAGTATCAGGAAGCAAGCGATTGCATCGACGAGTCCGAAGCCATACTGGAGAAGGTTCAGGATGAGAGGGGACTTGCCCTAAACCTGCAACTCAAAGGAGTGCTTCTAAGGGAGCAGAAAATGCACCAGAAAGCCGAGGAGATGCTTGATAAGGCCATCCATGCCCTAAAAGCAGTCAACTTCCCCCATTATCTGGCTGAGACCTATCTTGAACAGGCCATTTTAAAATCCAGAATGGGCAAGGACCCGGAAGTCAAGCCGCTTCTTCATCATGTTAGAGACATTGCCAACGAGGCAAACAGCAAGATATTGCTGGACAGGCTTAAGGATGAGTTCCCAGACTTCCAATAGAATTCTTCCAATAGAGTTCCTCTTAAGATTCCTCTAAATCCCCCTTATGATTCCTCTAAGATTAGAACATCTTTTTTTCCAACCTGGAGTCGATACCGCTCAGGCCAACTCTGAACCTGCAAGGTCAGGGACTCTAATCCCGATCCAGTTCGATCATCAGTTCGATGATGTGAGACTCAAATCCCAGGCTACGATAAAGCTTGCCGGCGCCAGTGTTCTGGTCAAAATGCCTGATGAGAACCCTGTCAAAGCCACGCTCCTTTAGCATGGAAAGCGCAGTTGTTGCAAGCTCGGTGCCGATGCCCATGCCTCTATAGCCATCAGTTATGAACACGTCGGATAGGACTGCGGTGGAATGAAACACATCAAGTGGGAACTTCTGGTCCCAGAACAGACAATACCCAACCACAGAGCCCTGGTCGTTCACTGCAACAAGGCAACCCCTTTCTCCCATAAGCCTGTCACAGTAACTTCTGAACCTTCCGGCGTTCTCGTAGCTGACAACAATCTGATCATCATAACGAGATTGCTGGCCCATGAACTCTTTCCAGAGCTTGATAAGATGCTCCAGGTCATGAGGCAACCCTTCACGAACAACGTATCCTATTCTTTCACCTCCATTCCAGCATTAACCTCCGTTCCAGCATTGACCTTCATTCCAGCATTAGCCTCCGCTCCAGCATTGACCTTCATTCCAGCATTAGCCTCCGCTCCAGCATTGACCTTCATTCTAGTATTAACCTCCGTTCCAGCATTAGCATTCATTCTAGCATTGACCTTCATTCCATCATTAGCCTTCATTCCAGCATTATTATTAGCGGTGAGATCAGCCTCTCCAGGCTCATTTTCACCGTATCTTGAGAGAGGTTTATGTAGATGGCGCCTTGCACACACCGGGACCTCGTGCCAGCCAAGACCAGGCTCCTCCCTTCTAGGCTCAAAGCTGGCCTCATCCTCACGCGCCTTCAGGCCACAAGCTTTGCATCTGTAACCTGCGTCTGCTCCTATGGACTTCATAGCCTTGCCGCACTGTCCACACACGGGATTACCGGATTTGACTATGGCATATGACAAGGATATTATCTTCAATTTCTCCAGGTTCAAAGTAAGCTGGCCTTCAAAATCTCGAATACCTCCACAAACCTTGACCCTGTCACCAGGGGAAAGAGACCGGACCAGTTCGCGAAAGCCCTTGGTTGGCTCATAGGCTGCTACGGTTAGTTCAATCCCAGCTTCAACAACTCCAGCTAGCTTGAAGAATACATGACCGCCTTCAATGGTGTGTAGAGATGAGGAAACTGTTCCCTCAATGAGGCATGATGAATATTCTGAAATTTGGCTAATGTCACTTCCCACCAGATGCTGGTCTGTTGCCTGATTGGTCATGAACAGAACCCAATTCTCATGCTCCTCGCCTGCCTCCACCTCTTTTTGAGCCTCTATCAGGTCTGACGGGTCTTCTCCCCTAATGCCGAAAAGCACCGGGCAAGGGCTACTTGGAACGATGGCTACCATCCCATTCTGGTGATCGTAATTCTGAAACGTGCTCGGGTATCGCTTGTCCATCCTGAGGATCGATGCCTCGTTGACATTCCTGACTGAGCCCCATCTGTGTGGTTGCCGGTATGCAAGCAACTCGTATGTCTTATCCAGAGTTGGGTTCCAGGCCATTGCGGCAAGGGCTCCGACCAGCCCACGAGAGAGTTTATACCCCTTCCAAAGAGCTCCGATATTTTGCAGGCTCTCCTTTGCGGACCGAATCTGCACAACCTCCCTAACAGCCCCCCAGTATTCCCCCTCATCCGGCTTCTTCTTGGAAAGCACTAGGCCTGGATTTGTAGCCGGGTCATCCAGCATCGAAACCCTGCCAACCAGGTCATAGAGCCTTTCCAGATGTTCAGTGGTGGGCTCGACCTCCAAACCCTCTGGGTAATGATGGATCAACTTGCCATCCAGGCAAGCGGTTGGAATTCCCTGGCCATCAGGGAGCCCAAGGTTCAGGCACACAGCTCCGTTGCCTCTGGTCTTGAACGGGATGTTTGGATTGAGCCTTACCAGCCTTGGGTGATCTAGAAGCGCAAACTCTGAAAACTCCTCCAGAATGAGCTTGACAAGGTAGGTGGTGCACATCCCCTGCCTGCTGTCGGTGTCATCAACTGCAAGCAACATCAGATATCCTCCGAGGTTTCAATTTCTGGCACCATCTCTTTCACTACGGGTTTTTCTTCTGGCTCGGCCTCATTGGCTTCCATCTCTGGCTCTCCCTCTTCCGCTAAGGTTTTCACTTCTGGCGTTATCACATTCTCCGAAGCTTCAGCTTCTATGTCTGCCTCATCTCCAGTCACTTCCGGCTCTAGCTCTACTTTGTTTTTGTGGGTTTTGCTGGTTTTTTTGGCTGACTTCGCCTTTTTCTTCTCTTGAATTTTGGCTGATTTTACCCTTTTATTCTCTTGATTTTTAGCTAGCTTCGCCTTTTTCTTCTCTTGAATTTTAGCTGGCTTACCCCTTTTATTCTTTTTTCTCTTCTTCTTTTTGTTAGTGGTCAGCTTTGCTCTCTGAAGAAACAAACCACCCATCAGGATGAAACAGCCAGTGAGGGTTACAAGGCCAAAGACAAGCTCCATATCCTCCATATGATCTGCATGACCTCCGCTCCATCCAAGAGAGGGGCCCTTATCCAGAATTATCTCAGAGTATATTCTGTCGCCTGGCTGGATGTTGTAGGTGTGATTCTTGGGCAAGGAAAACCTAAAGCCTCCATCCTCTAGCTCTACCACCGTAGCTTTTAGCCATGGGATGTACGCAGTTGCGTTTACCCTGCCATAGACAAGGACCTTGTCCCCAAGCTCATGGTCAGCGGCCTGGATCTGAGAGACTGATTCACCCATTACCGGCCAGTAGAATCCCAGCAGTGATAGGCCCAGGACCTGTATGATCAGGCCTGATGCCTGGGCTGTGTGTGCCTGGGTTCGTTGCCGCCTGCCCATGACCTTACACCAGGGAATTGTTCGAATTAAAGATTGCGTAGAAGTTGCGTAGAAGCCCTAAGTTGTGATCCACACGTGACTGTTAGACAAACACTCATAAACACGCATTGGATTTTTAGGCTCTGCCTAACTCCTTTCGAACCGCGCTGGCTGTGCCTTTGGAGTTGAAGGCATGCAGGAACACAAGGGTCTGGGCATAGGCCTCAGCCTCTACAGCTGTGACAAAATCCTCACCTTGAGAGTTCAATTCGTCAAAGAATTGCTTGATGGCGAACTTGCTGTTCTTGCCAAATACCTCGTTAGGAGCCTTGTTGGGGTTCTTGGAGCCATAGCTATCTTGAGTCCAGGCCCATGCTCTGGCATAGAGGTCCGGGTCATAGACCTTGATGTGATTCCAGTACATGTTCTGATAGAATGTGGCAACGTTGCCTTTCAGGATGTCTCCGCGTGGAAATTGGGTCTTTATAAGCTCCCTTGGGGTTCCGGTTATGCCATGCTGGGCAATCCCAACCTTTAGGCCTGCATCCCGAAGAGCCTGAGCTACTGCCTTTGTTTGAGCGATGTCGATGGACACCTGCTCCACAAGGTTGCCCTTATCATCGTAGGTATTGCCATGTGCAGAGCCATTGGCGATGGCTATCACATGCGGTTTGACACCGTTATCGTTAAGGGCTTTGATGAACACAACAGCTTCTTCTGGAGTGGTCAGGACACGGCCATGCTGATCTTCCTTGCCTATCTCGCCAACCTCGACCTCCAGGCCAAAGGGTCTGCCGTCCATCCGTTCCATGATGTGATGAGCAAGCGTTGTGGTGGCCTCGATATTGAGAGCCATCTCCTCGGCTACGTTGCCACCTTCGAAATTATACAGATGTGATGCATCGATGGCGAAACTGGTGAATCCTGCCTGGACCTGAGCATCTATCAGTTTCTTTGTCTCTGCGATCTCAGTGTCATCACCCTTCTTGACAGTGATGTGGTCT
>JAUVCJ010000259.1 GCA_030595765.1 Thermoplasmatota archaeon
GGGATTGCTTGCTTTTGTCAAGGCCGCAGCTTACCTCCCAGACATCCCATTTGTTCTGGCAGGACGCCATTTTGATGATTCGATTGACATGCTTAGAAGAATAGCCACACCAAATGTGAGTTTTACAGGAGAAGTTGGCCAGCAAGAGCTATTATCTCTTTACAGGAGGGCAAAGGTCTATGTCCAGCCTTCCTACATCGAGGGTTTTGGAGTGTCCAATGCCGAAGGCATGGCATGCGAATGTGTGCCTGTGGTCACTCACCGGGGCTCGCTGGTGGAGCTTGTAGGCGATACTGCCATATTTGTAGAAGAGAACGACCCAGAGGATACTGCCAGGGGGATACGTGAGGCGCTAGACAGACCCGATATGGGTAGAGTTGCCAGGCAATGGATCGTTGAGAACTTCTCAGAGGATAAGAGGCGCAGGGAGCTGGATCGCATCATCCATGAAATATTTGAAGAGTAGCCAGGAGTTCCTCTTTTCCAACCAGGCCAGACAAGCCTGTGATCACTATACCTTCCCGCCAGCACCGCCGCCGCCGCTTCTGCCCTTACCCAGCGAGCCGAACAGGCCGCCAGCCCATACGAACACATGGCCTTTGGTTATTACGATGATGAATCCAGTAATCGCAACAGCCAGCAGAAGTTGTGGCAACTCAAGCGGTATCCATTCTATTGGATAGCTGTGAGGCTCGGCCTGCTCGTAGTTATTCACAATTTCATCGGCTAGCACCACTGTTAGGCTATACAAACCCTCACTCCACTGGTCATACTCGGCATAGGGAACGAAATAATCCCTTGCAAACCTGCCGATCTTGGCATCATTGAGAAGCCCCTCCAGACCCCTGCCTACAGCAACGAAGTAGGTTCTGTCACCAACTGCTACAACTATCAACACCCCGTTATCCTTGTCCTCCTGGCCAATTCCATTCTCGTTGAATGCCTCGGTCGCGAACATCGCAATATCTTGGCCACCTGTGCTGTTAACAACAAGTATGGCCAGTACAGCAGAGGTCTCCTGCTCAACAAGGGCACAGATATCATAGGTTACTTGAAAGCGTTGTGAGTTTGCCAGGACCCCGACCTCGTCGGTGATGTAATCGTTTATGGTGGGAACATCTGCACTGGCATATGGTGTTAACAGAGGGGTGCAGAGAATTATAATTGGGATGAAGAGAAATAATACCTGCTTTAAACGCATTGGCGCCAATTTGAAGGCCTCCCACTCATGGAGCAGGTGCAGAGCCATAGAGATTATCTCTGGCCTGGAAGCCAAAAGCGCCAGCGACCATCACGTTAGGGAATGTTTTGATGCCAGTGTTGTAGCCCCGTATTCCATCGATATAGAGGGTTCTGGCATAGGCTATGCGGTTCTCAGTTCCAGCCATCTCGTCCATCAAACCAAGGAGTATCGTATTCGATTTAAGGTCTGGATAGGCTTCAAAGGTGACCCTTATTTCCCCTATCAAACTTTGAGATTCGTCCGAAATGTCGGCTCTTTCCTGGTCTGTTGTAGCATTGTCCCAGTTGGCTCGCAGCTCTGTAATGCGGGTAAGTGTCGAGGCCTCGAACTCCTGGTACTGGCTGGATTGAGCAACAAGCTCAGGGATCAAGTCCATCTTCCTGTCCTCCTGGTTGTAGATCTCAGACCACTGCGCATCAATATCCATCTCCAGCGCGACCATGTTGTTATAGGCAAGCGCCATCCATATCAGCAATGCTGCCACAACTACAGCAACTATGAGCGTGATTATCTTGAGAAAATCGTTTTTAAAATCCAGTCCCATTGGGTCAACTCCTGTGGGGGAATTACCATTATGAGTATTTAGGTTATTCTGATACTTGTCTTTCATCAGCACATACATAATCCCTGCTCAAAAACTCGAATGGACGGGCAAGAAAAATATAGAAGATGTCCCTTATGGATAGCCCAGGGTTATGGTATGAACAGTACTATTGATGATTTCATGAAGGAGGCCATTTTTGAGGCAAAAAAAGGATTGGCTGAAGGTGGAATTCCAATCGGCTCCGTCCTTGTTAAGGATGGCATGATAATAGGCAGAGGGCATAATAAGAGGGTCCAGGAGGAAGACCCGATTCTACATGCCGAGATCGACTGCCTGAGAAATGCTGGCAGGGTAGGCTCCTACAAGGGATGCGTGTTGTATTCAACCCTTATGCCATGCTATCTGTGCACTGGTGCGGTGATTCAATTCAACATTCAAAAGGTCATCGTTGGTGAGTCAAGGACCTTCCCTGGTGGAAGGGAGTTGATGGTAAAGAGGGGGGTTGATGTAATTGACCTTGACCTGGATGAATGCGTTGACATGATGGAAAAATTCATTTCTGAAAATCCCAAGCTATGGGACGAAGATATTGGGGAACTATAGGGCCAGAACTGCAGTTTGAATTTTAACTCTGGACGTATTCACTGTCACATGCGCCGGTTGATTGAAATCGATCGCCCCTCAGTTTTCACGGTGCTGAAGGATCATGAGGGGGCTACCGCCGACCCAGTCTTCCCCACAGCGCAAAGAATACCACAATAGAGGCCAGACCTATCACCAGGAGCAGGAGCTTCGATATAAGCCCGACCTGCCAGGCCATCAACAGAATAAGGCTAAGAGCAAGCCATAGAACCGCTGTCGAGCCTGACCAGTCAAAGATGCGCCTGCCCTCCATTGGTCTAAATGGTACGCTGTCGTAAGCTACTAGCATTAGGCCAGTCCCGATGCCCGATGATGCCAATATAAAGAATCCCTGATCAAGTAGGAGAGTAA
>JAUVCJ010000029.1 GCA_030595765.1 Thermoplasmatota archaeon
GGCCCTGTGGCTGGATATTTGGTAAGGGTCAACAAATATTGCACCTCAAAGAAGGGGTGCCCTGACAACCAGCCTAGAGATTCAGGCAAAATAACCACCTCAAAAATGTGGGCCAATGCCATGGTCGTGGATCTATCACTATCCAACGAAGACTGGACACCAAAAAACCCTGGAGAGATTGAGACCCATGTTATTAGGCAAGATATGTGTCCTAACAATATGTGTTTGATTCCATCAGGTAATATTGAGGTTTTTGATTACTGGTTCTCGGTCGTTGCATTTGATGAGGCAAAAAATCCACAAGCTGTGCACACAAAATACCTTTCTAACCAAGACGACCCCTCAATGTACGGAAGATGGGAACATACCACCACGATGTGGGGGGATTCACTTCCACCAGGAGACATTAGAGACATGGAAGTAGTACGCACAAGTGGAACCTCCGTGGACCTCTCTTGGACGGCAGTGGGCGATGATGGCACCACACCAGGCAGAGCCTCCAGATACGAGATAAAATACTCAACTGTGGGGCCAGTGATAGAAGCAAATTGGTACAGCGACCAGCTCACAGAATATGAACAGGACTGGAAACCTTTGACCCGACATGTCGTTCCCGACGATGATATAGAATTGTGCAGGGTATATGGATTGGAACCCGAAACAACCTATCATTTTGGGCTTAAAGTATGCGATGAATTGATATGTTCCAGTGTATCTCCCTCCTTAACAGCAATGACAGATGGTGAGGAAAGTGTTTCGCCATCAAAGATTACCGACCTTGAAATACTCGACTTCAAAAGCAATATGGCAACGCTAGGATGGACTGCAACAGGTGATGATGGCATGAAAGGGAACGCCAGCTTCTACGAGGTCAGATATATGAATGCATCTGATGGCGGCCCCATTGTGACAGAAGAAGATTGGCAGGCATCAACAATATTTGAACAATCATGGGTTCCAGGCATTTCTGGAGCCAAGGATGAGAGGATCGTGGATGGTTTGGACTCAAACCAAACATTTTGGTTTGCATTAAAAATACTTGACGACTTTTCCAACCCGTCTGAAATATCAAACTCCGTCAGCGTTGTGCTTGAAAACGGGGACAACATGAGCCCAGCTACAGTCGGCAATCTGAAAATGGTGACCATTTCCTCCAACAATGCTAGGTTCACATGGACGGCTCCGGGTGATGACGGACGCAGGGGTCAGGCATGGCGCTATGAGGTGAAGATCTCCGGTGATGGACCCAAATTTGGACCCATTGACTGTTTTGATACTGAGGGTGACAAGATCCCAGGAGCATTCCTTACAACAGAAATGTGGTCAGACAAGGATCTCCTCACTGTACCTATAGAATTTCAGCCAGGATTGCCAGAATCGCTGGAGGAGTTCTCAGTCAATGAGTTATATCCAGACTGGGAATACGTTATGGCCTTACGCACCTATGATGAGGCTGGAAATCCATCAGAAGTCTCAAATACCGTCTGTTTCAAGACCGAATCCGAGGATGTAATACCGCCTGCCGCTGTTAGCGACCTTGGTGTAACTGTATATGAAGGATTGTCAAATGTGACCAGCACCTCTGTAGAGCTCACTTGGACAGCCCCAGGAGATAATGCAATGGAGGGTACAGCTCAAGATTACATTCTTAAGTACAGAGCAGAAGAGGACGGAAAGGACATGCCCATCGAGACTTGGAGCCACTTCTTCGCCGCCAAGACTTACCAGCCCTCTAAGGATTGGGATCCCAAACCTGGAATGAGCAGGGAAAATCATTGGGTTTATGGCCTTGAGCCAGAGACCAGATACTGGTTTTCCATCATTGCTCTTGATGACACCTACCCCCAACAACCCGGGGAATTGTCCAACTCTCTCATGATAACTACTGACAAACGTGATGTTGAGGCTCCTAACCCCATTCAGGACCTAAGTATTTTCAATAGCAGTGATGGAGCCGTGCAGCTGACATGGACCGCACCTGGAGACGATTCTGCAACTGGAACAGCCGAAGGGTATGTTATTTTGTACTCCTCCACTGGATCCATCAATCTAACGAACTGGGACAAAGCCAGCGTTTTCAATTATGAAGGCAGACCTAAAAAAGCCGGGGGAACTGAGATTGTTAACATCACAGGCCTGGCACCATTACAGAAATGGTTCTGGTTCGCGATCAAGACCTATGATGAAGTTCCCAACATGTCTCCAATGTCAAATGTGGTGACAGCCCGCCCAAGGTACAAGGATTACATCCCACCAGCTCAAGTTATTGACCTAGGGCTTTATGGGGAAGAAGCTGTCAAGAGCACTCATGTGGAACTGTTATGGAAAGCCCCTGGTGATGATGGCCCAATGGGCTTGATTCAAAAATATGTTCTAAAGTATTCTACAGAGAATATTGTCGATGAGAACACTTGGTTCCTGGCTAACGAATTCCAACAAGATTGGCTACCCAGACCTGGAGGGTCCATGGAGCATTACTTCCTGACAGGACTTGACCCAGACACTACCTATTATATCGGCATTAGAAGCGAGGACGAGGAGCCAAACGTATCTCCGATCTCCAACATCCTCAGGATTACCACCGAGCCACCAGACCTTATAGCTCCTGATATGATAAATAACCTTGAGGCTATATACCCAACAAGTGTCACCATTAATTTAAGATGGATAGCGCCAGGGGACGACGGCAGTCTTGGTAGAGCGCATCGGTATGACATTCGATACAGCACGGATGGCCCTATCTACATCAACTCGCAGTGGGATGTTGCCACAATTTATGACCAGAGCTGGGAGCCAAAGATAGGTGGAAGCATAGAGAACAGGACGGTCTTGGATCTAAGATCCAACACTCAATACTGGTTTGCCATCAAAGCCCTTGATGAGGTACCAAATCTGTCCCCATTCTCCAACATCGCAACGGAGATTACAGATTTTGCAGATGTAGAACCTCCAAAAATGATCGATGACCTATTTATCACATACACAGGAGATACCAGGATCGGTCTAAGCTGGAACGCAACAGGCGACGACGACATGAATGGAACTGCATTGGGATATATTCTGATGTACAACCTAAAAGAAGAGATAACGATCCTGAACTGGTTTGATTCTCACGTATATCTAACATCCCAGGAATGGGTTCCCGAATCGTTTGGCATGGAAGAAAGGGAATTCATTGAAGAGCTGAACCAAAAAACGGGATATTGGTTTGCAATAATTGCATTTGACGAGGCAAACAACACCTCGCCACCATCCAACTCCGTATTCGTCGAGACCAAGAGCCTTGACGAGGTCGAACCCAAAATTCAGCAAGTGAGCAAGGTTGTGATGCAGGAGACTGTAACCATCAGATGGGATACGGATGAACCTAGCAACATCGTATTCTATTATGGACTTCCAGGAAGCATGACCAATGTTCTCCTTCCCAACGGCCTCGAATATGTAGCTGAGCACGAGATCACACTGACAGGGCTTGCGCCAAACACTGTCTACTACTTCAGGATAGAGGCAACAGATTTCAGTAAGAACGGCCCGAACGTTCACCTGGATTCGTTTGTGACCAAAGACATCATCCACCCACCGGAAGCGAGCATAGTAAGCATCTATCCGGTTCCAGCCACATACGGCACCAACATCACCATCGAAGGCATGGGTTTCGGAGAAGGAGATATTGTAGCTTACGAATGGAGCTCTGACCTATCCGGGTTCCTAAGCGATGAGAAAAGGTTTTTCACATCCACGCTCAAAGTGGGAAGACACTTCATTTCCCTGAAGGTGCAGGATGAGTACGGGCTATGGTCAGTCGAGAAGAAATACATGCTAGACATTCTTAGCTCTAACCTTGAACCGACCATAGTCATAACCAGTCCAAGCGACGGTGCAAGAATTACAGAGAGCCTAAAAGTATCTGGCATTGCAGCAGACACAGATGGCGGCATTCAGACAGTCCAGATCAAGATAGACAATGGTTCATGGTACATAGTCAAAGGTGGAGAAGATTGGGATTACTCGCTGGTCGGAGGGCAATTATCTGATGGTGCTCATACCATAACAGTTCGCTCATTCGATGGGAAGGACTACAGCCAGGAGATAACACACACAATTCTGGTCGAGTCTGTAAGCACTGGATTGTCAGGCCAAGCCCTGACCCTCATCATACTCTCCATGATCATCGTGGCCACCATTGTATCCTTGCTAGTGACTGGCAGAATGCACAAGTCTCGTCTGGGGCAGCCTAAAAAATCTAAAGACAATCCGTTCGAGTGACCGGCCATCGGTTTGCGCGGTGTCTAGCATTCATTGCAGTGGCAATGATACTATGCCAGGGCATATTCGGACTCTAGACCATTGAATGTCAAGAATCAATAGGCATGGGCTACCCTGGTCACGCCAATTCCCTATACTTCCATTGCTGAACCTATGGCTTGAATCATTACCGTAGAATGGTTCCCAACTAATGCCTTGAACTTGTCTGGGCTTGCTTCGATCAATGGCCATGTGTCATAGTGCATGGGAACCGCGATCTTTGGTTTGAGCAACTCAACAGCCTTTGCAGCCGATACCTCATCCATGGTGAAGTGGCCTCCGATCGGTACTAGTGCCACATCCAGTGGGCCATGGATGGCGCCAATGAGTGCCATGTCCCCAAAAAGCCCGGTGTCGCCTGCATGATATATCCTCTTTCCATCCATCACAAGCACGATGCCGCTGGGATTGGAAATACCTGAATGAAAAGCCTGGGTAAAGTATAGATCCAGGCCATCAAGCTTGATTAAACCGCCAATATTGGCCCCAATGGATCTTAAGCCCTCATCAGTAGCCTTGACCGACAATTCATGCAGTGATACCAATACAGCTCCAGTTCTTCTGCATATCTCGAAAGCATCACCGATGTGGTCTCTATGCTCGTGGGTGACAAGAACGTAATCTGCCCTGTCTATGGTTGCAGGGTCGGTTGTGGATCTGGGGTTCTGTGACAGGAACGGGTCAATGAAAATTGTTCTTGAACCATCAATCCGCCATGCTGAATGACCTAGATAGGTTAGTTTCATTGCAATGCCTCGAACATAGAAATGGTCAAAGCCCTAACTTAAAACCTTGGTAACTACCAATGTAGATGGTTGCCCGCTCAATATAAAATGCAAGTAGCTACAAAGTAGTCTCAGCTGCTGGCAGTCTCTATTGGTTGGATGATCTCAGCTACTGGTAGTCTCAGCTGCCGGTTCTGATGGCGTTGGTGTGGGTGTGGTTTCGGCTTCTCGCTGGTCAGGATCAACTGGAATCTCAGAAACAGAACGGCGTTTCCAGACCATAAAGCCGATACCACCCAGAACCAGTATGGCCAGGACAGGCATGAATGCGCTTACATCCCCTCCAGCAGTACCAACCGCTTTCCCGGGGACTGCTGTGTAGTTCATTGCCGAACTAACGGCATCGCTTTCAGCGCCATATGCTAAAACTCTATAATAGATAGTCTGGCCGTTTGGCGCGGGAATGATGCCAGTGGCAAGTGGGTTCTTTGTTCCGATACAGGTATCCCCAAGATCGCAGGGGTCTCCAACAAGCTCCATATCGGCGTAGCTCCAATCTGTTGCATTGGTGGCATTGTAGTTGTAGACCACAAATGCAGAGATTATACCCTCTTCATGGTCGATCTGAACCTCTATAGTTGCCTCATCATTTGAATAACTCTCATCGAACTCGCCAAAAATTGGTATGCTCGCTCCCAGATCAAAAGCGGTGCTTCTGGCGCTGGCGGAATTCAGTGCCCTTGGAGTTCCAACGTTGTTGCCCCATCCTTCTGTACCTTCAGAGCTGGTATCATCCGCATCATAAATAACAGCTATTGCCTGGACATCTCCAGGTTTGACTGGAACCAAAGCATCGGTTGGAAGCTTCCATTCTCCTGCAAATATCTGGGAGTCGCCTGAGGAAAGCGAAAATGATTCTTCTTTTATTGCATATCCACGGAACACGTTCGGGTTGACAACCGTCTCTTCAAGAACGGTGCTGAAAGCTTCAACATCCTGTTCCACCATGAAAACATAGAGAATACCATTGAGATCCGAGGCTCCAACCGGGGCTGTTGTCCCAGTGTACTCCACATTGACTATGGCTGAAAATCCATCGCCAGTATAGAACTGACTTACATGGACGTTAACGAACTTGAAGCCGTTCAAGAGTGAGCGAATTGGTTGACGGGGGTTGATAGTTACGTCTTCTCTGGAGTTGCAGCTATCAAGTCCAGTATTGACGTTTGCATCGCTTATTTCGTTGGGTGAGGCACCACCGAGTTTTACATATCCTCCATCGATTTCGGCCTCAGGAGCAAATGCTGCACCTGGCTGATAGAATACCATCCTTTCAATGGTCTCATCGGTAGCGAGGTCATCAACGCCACCACCAGCTAGCACATGGAAGTCTATCATGTGAAACGGTACCTCATCCTTGTCCTTATTCTCATCCCATAACTTCTCGAACACTGGCTTGGCATTCTTCATGCAAGGTGGGCAAGATAGACCAACAAATGTTTCGAACACTGGCCTATGGACATAGCCTTCCATTGCGGAGTTGATGCCAAAATCATTGGAAATCGTAGTTATTTCGTCATGAGAGTTGCTTGCAGAAGATGCTGGATATGCAATTCCAAGAAGCAGAATGACGAATATGGTACACGGGATGACGCGTTTGAGATTCATGATAAACCCTTCTTACACACAACCATTGAGAACTTGTATATATATTCTTTATGGTTGATTTGTTCCACTTATGCGGTAGACCATCGCATTCATTTATGGATAGGCCTTGCCTTTAATGGACTCAACTCCAGCGATATAGCCCTAATCGCGCTTCTTTCAGACCACGATCAGTTATCCTATTCTGCCATCAGCCTGTTATTTTTTTCAGGCCCCAATAAAGTATCTTCTTCTTCCATGAATCAGATATCTACTTCTTCCATTAATCAGATATCTTCTTCTGCCATCAATCTGATATCTTCTTCAGACCGACGATGTAACGTTTGGCTAGTTCTACATACAGCTTCTTGAAACCGGTCCACTGTTCCTTGTAATCCTCGCTAACGCTCCCGATCACCTTTGCAGGGATACCAACAACGATGTTGCCGTCCTCAACGACCTGCTTGGAGCGCACAACGCACCCCTCGCCAACAGCAGCCCAGACCCCGACATTGGAAAAATCTGATATTATGGAGCCCATGCCAATTACAGCATAATCCTGAATGGTGCAGCCATGCAATACCGCTCCGTGACCCACAGTCACCCAACATCCAATCTCACTGACAGTATCTGGTCTGGTATGAAGCACGCAGTTCTCCTGCACCGAGGTATAGGCTCCAATGATGATTGTGCCGTAATCCCCTTTTATCTGGGCACCTGGCCCTATAAAACAGCCATCTCCAACCCGAACGTCACCGATCAAGTTCGCGCTTGGACTGATGTAAACATCCTTACCAACGTTAGGCTTCCTACCTTCAAATTCGTACAGAGCCATGCATTCACCTGCACCGCAAGGGGACTTATCTACAGATAAATGTTAGCCCGAATATAAGAGGGATTATTACAAAAAAAGATTTCTTCAACAGCCGTTGCACATCAGCAAAGTATCTACCAAGCAGCAACCTAGTAGCACACAAATAGGCAGGAGCTTACATTGGACTGCACCCAGGCTACCACCCTGGGTTCCGATCCAGCTTCAGCATTACCAGCCACCAATGCAGGCAAATCAGCCATCAATGCAAGTATATCAGGCATCGGTGCAAGCATATCAGACCCATCATGTTCTGCCACGATCAGAAAGCGGAAGCTCGCGATCTGGCATGAACTCTACTCCACGACCTGATGACATTGTAACGTTTCAAGAGCAGATGGGAGTGGTGTGCCCTCAATGCAGCCAACTGTTTAAGGTTTCAACCACTGCAACAAGTTTGACCTGTCCGTATTGTGGGGTAAGCGGAACGATTGGAAACTAAAGCTCATAATTGGGCGAATTGAGATCAAATATCAAATTGTCCAAATTGAAAGCTGAAGCTTAGAAATCAACAACAGCGGTTTTTTAGACAATGCCCCAGGCATGTTCGCAGTTCCCAAACATCGGTCCAATGTCCTTTAGGGTCACCAGACCATCCTCGTCCTCGTATTCGAAGCGGGTTACAAAGGCTGGGTATTCGTTGTAGAAAAGCGTGGTCTTAAACAGACCCATCAAAGGCTGAGATATCTCCTTGCATGCTCTGGAGTATGTAGTCATCTCCAACAAAACACGTTTGCCATCCTCGAAACCACCAAGCGTGAATATTGGCAGGTCGTTCTCGTATCTCTTCTTCATCTTGACGTTCTTGACCTTGTGCAGCTTGTCAGTACGGTGGTCGTAGAACTGGAAACTGCGAGAGATGTGCTTCTCACCTCTATCAAGGATGGTCTTGTGGGCATGTTTTCCCCGAAACATCGAGAGACCCAGATGAGGCATGAAGTAATCAATAAAGGAGCCTTTGGGGG
This sequence comes from Thermoplasmatota archaeon, assembly GCA_030595765.1. Lineage (GTDB taxonomy): Archaea > Thermoplasmatota > Thermoplasmata > JAUVCJ01 > JAUVCJ01. Next base: position 8,511 of record JAUVCJ010000029.1, read on the forward strand.
AGTGCAGTACAGCCCAGTACCAAGGAGAAGTAGGGGAATTGATCCGTACTTTCTGGAAGTACGTGGTTCCCTTTACCTTCAACTTGTTACCACCGTACTCTATGGTTCCACCGGCTTTCATACCCCTGATCTTTAGCATCCTGTAACTGAACTTACCCAGGTATTTCTTACCTGTGGGAACAATGCCCCCCATCCAATCTGTCCAGGGAGTCATCAACAGATCCAGCTTAACATCGCCATTATCATAAGCCAGCTTATATTCGTCAGGCTTGCCTGTGAACTCATTCTTCCTTGAGGTCGCTTCCTTTGAGGTTGACTCCTTAGATGTCGACTCCTTGGAGGTGGCTGACTTTGATGTGGACCCCTTGGATGTGGACTCCATTATGAGACTGCCTTTTGAATCATCCCAGACCGTGCGCATGTTCCCTTTCTCAAGGAACAGGGGATCGTGCATCTTCTTGCCATCGTAGAGCCAAGCTCCAGACATACCTCCAAAAGCTACTTCGCCGTCCTTGCGAACTATGTCTCCCTCGTTTTGCCATTCGACATCGTCTATGCGGACTCGCTGGGCATTCCTTGTTGCCCAGAGCACCATGAGCTGGAGTGGTCGTTGTGGATCGTCTGGGTTATCAAAGAAATAGAGCCACCACCACCACCACCATGTGCGGTTCTTGACCACATCTGTCATGTCAACGTCCCATAGGTCTGAAAATGTCATTGACAACCCAATCCAGACCAAGATATAAAACCTTTTTCGAACCAGTTTGGAATATGAGCTGTCAATGCCTAGGCCAAAATGTAAAACCTTTTCCGACCCAGTTTGGAAGATGATCTGTAAATGCACAACCCAAGATAGTCAAAGGATTGTTCAACACTGTATATATACGAATCAAGCAATTAATAATTGATGAGCGGACGGTAGGCTCTATTGATGAACAGATAATAAGCATAATGTCCAGGCGTTGTCCGGATGTGTTGCTGGCCATCAATAAAACTTATATAAACCAAAATGCTACCCGCAATCGCGAAAGGAGGCCTCAAAATGGAAGTTACTGGAGCCAAAAAATCTTTTAAAAGCATAGCAATAGTGATGTTGTTCCTGACCAGCGCTCTGCTGGCCATGGTGACGGTGGTGCCCACTCCGGTGGCAGCAGCACACCAGGGAGCAGTCGTCTACGACATAAACGATGAAGTATCGTACCCTTGGGTAGAACTATCTACTGATGAAGAAAATGCCAACATTGTCAATGCTAGCGACGCCTGGTCAGGTCTTGCAGGCATGGATGACGATGATGTCACTCTAAACCCGATACCCATTGGTTTCGAGTTTGAACTGTATGGCAATCCGTTCACCCAGGTATTCATCAGCTCTAATGGGTTCATCAGTTTTGACCCCATCGACCCCTACGATAATCCATCTCTTCCACCGGCAGGTTCCGAACTGCTGATACCTAACTCCAACAAGCCAAACAATGTTGTGGCGCCTTTTTGGTACAACATTGACCCCAGCGAAGAGACTGGAGAGGGCGATGTCTATTATGGCACCTTTCTGAACTCGGAACTATGTGATGGCAATTGCGATGTGTTCATTGTCGAATGGTTCGCAGTAGATGTGTATGACAAGCTTAATAGCTTCCAGCTGGTGCTTTTTGACCATCATGAATTACATAAGATTGTATTCCAGTACAAGGACATGCAAGAGGGTTCGATAATCCAGGGCGCACCCACTGTGGGTGTTGAAAGCGCGGATTCATCCTCTTATACTGTTTATCCCTATGAAGCTGCGAGGGAGCTGGACGAGCAATCATCACTGGACATCGAGTTAACACCTCAAAGCATAGGATCGGTGCTCTCCCTATTCGAGGATGATGTCGAGTATGTGACTGGAGAGAGCTCCTATCAGTACTGGATCACAAACCCTGATGAGAGCGCTACCCCTGACAATCTCTGGCACATCACAACAAGATCTGACCGAGTACACAGTGGGACTCATTCCTGGTACTACGGAAAAGAGAACAGATACAATTACTACACTGACGATGGTAATTACATCCCCACAAAGAATTCAGGCAATCTTACCAGCGTTGATATCGATCTAAGCCACGCAGATACTGCGGCGCTTTCCTTCTGGCACTGGTTGGATGCTGAACCCAATGGAGAGAATAACGTTCCAGAACAATGGTATGATGACGGATACGTCGAGGTGCTAGACCCAGATACGCTTGATTGGGTAATGATGGAGCACTACGACAACACCTACGATTACATAGTTAGCGATACTGTATGGGTGTTAGAGAATATAGATCTGTCATACTATGCTGGCAAGAACATCAAAATCAGATTCCGGTTCGATACCCTTGACAACTCTACCAACCAGTATGAGGGATGGTACATTGATGATATTGCACTCACAGAGCGAAACAAAGATATTGGAGTGGGCATGATCACACACGAGGAACTCATCCTGAGAGCTGGAATAGATGGAAACTTCCCAAACAAGATCATCGTGGCCGCAGACATAACCAACTTCGGAAATATGAGCTACGTGAACGTGCCGATCACCATGAACATATTCAACTCCTATAACAATTCAGTATTCAATTCAACCATTTACGTTACAAGAACCGCAAGCACCACAGGAGAGGCACAATGGAACTGGGAGACGAACCTGACTGGACGATATCGCATTGAGGTTAGAAGCCACCTTGAGAATGACGAGGTTCCGATCAACGACCTTAAGCTCTCGTCGTTCGTGGTGGTGGAATACTTCCATTATGACGATTTTGCAAGCGGCTTGACCAAGTGGGAATCCCCAAAGGGAGAGACCTGCGACCCTGGATGTAGGTCTCTGGATCCCAGTTATGACACAAGATGGACCACCGAAGCTGGCAAGTTTGTTGGAGACAACAAACACTTGCGCCTGAAAAACACAGATGGCGATAATGAAAATTACGAGGAACCTAACAGCTTTTTAGGTAATGGTGACTACAACCGTTACTGGATAGATTCCAAGGAGTTCCAACTCAATGGAGCCAACTGGGTAACTTTCGGTCTGGATCAGCGATACGACATCAACCCAAACCAGGGGATTGGAGGCTCTCAAGGCCCTGATACTGGCACCATCTACATCAAGATCGAGTATGGTAATGATATCATTGGCACTGGATGGCTTCCAATAGAATCATTCCAGGGCGAAAGGGGAATGAGCCCTCAGGGCACAAGGGGGGAACCTCCGATGTACGACAACTGGGGCTTCTTTTTACCAGACTACTATCTGATGGTAACCAACAACTATGTGGATTATCCAGCAAGGACGATGCAGATAAGATTCGAGCTCAAGGCAGTTCAGCAATCCTATGGATTCAGAACCCTTAATGGCGCTGGATGGTTCATCGACAACCTCTACGTTGCAGGCATCATGGACCAGCCACATCTGACCATTACAACTGTTAGCGAAGAAACAGAACTGATACCAGGAGAGAGCAAGTCTTTCGATGTCAGGGTCGTCAACGATGGGAACATTGGAACCTCCATCATGGTGGATGGGTCCGGCCCAGAAGGCTGGGAAGTCCTGTTCGGCAAGGTGAATCCATTCAACCCCTACAATCAGCCAATAGAGCCTGGTCTATCTTACCCACTGTTCTTCAACGTGACAACCCCACCAAATCAGGTGGTTGGCACCTACATGACCAACATAGAGGCAATTCTCTTCGAAGGCATAGATGGAATGTATAGCTATACACTTGAGATACCTGTGACAGTCCTGGACCACCACGACATGGTGCTTACTCCAGATGACTATGCGATCGCGGTCGGGCCTAACGATGTAGCACGTTACCGCATCAATGTCTCGAACATTGGTAACGGCAACGATGTGCTGGAAGGAAAACCCCTGGTCCTTAAAAAGGTTCCTAGCACTGGCTGGGGCTACAATGTTATCAATGACTCGGTAAGCGTCCAAAAATACGGAGATGTTAGATGGATGGAGCTTGAGGTTCGCTCACCAGCACGCACCTATGAAGGAGACTATTCCCTTGTGGAGTTCATCGTGTCCTCAGTAGAGGAACCGACACTGACCAGGAGAATACAACTCAACACCTCGGTAAAGGAGGCTCATGTCCTTGGACTGACCACTACAGACTCACCAAAGCTTATCACTCAGGATAGCAAGGAACAGTCACCTCAGGAAGTATTCACACTGTACCTGAGCAATTACGGAAACCTTCCAGACACGATCGAATTGGAGGTCAAGAACAAACCTGTGGGCTGGGAAGCAACTCTAAGCGCCACAGTGGTAAACCTTAATGCATTCTGGGAGGATGTGCAGCAAAAGCTTACTGTGACCGTACCAGCAGGCACCGAGCCTGGAGACTATGAGCTTTCTGTCTATGCCGTATCCAGCGACCCAACGGTATCCGTTACCCTACCCCTTATCGCAAGAGTGCGGGAGCAAAACGAGATCGAACTGACCCTAATAGATGCTGAGCTGATCAAATCCGGAAATCCTGGAGGCAGGGTATTGTTCAACCTTTCAGCCACTAATTCCATGAACTTCAACACAACTGTTGACATAACAGTGGATCAGAAACTGTACGATTGGGATTACGTTCTATACCACGACAATGGCATCCAGCTGCTTTCGGACACTGATGGCGACGGCATGGTTGACCTTGGAGAGCTTGAGTACTGGGGAGATTCAAAGGACTTCATCCTTGAGGTCATTGTCCCAGACAATGCAGTGGGAGGAAGTACTGCCACAGACATCATAGTTCAAGCATGGCCTTCCCAGACCCAAAGACCTGCAGAGGACTTCATGGACGAGCAGTCCCTGACCGTGACAGTCAATGTTGCCCCAGACCTGGAAATGAGGTCACAGGGAGGCGTCACGACCCAGATCGTAAATCCAAACGACTCTCCTGCAAAGGGAGAGTTCACCCTCGATATCAGCAATACTGGCAATATATTGGAAAGGGTTGAACTGAGTTGGGAACTAGCATCCACAATTAAGCAGGGATTCTTCGTAACCTTCGATAGAAGTGTTCTGGAGATGGCCCCGTTCACGTCTACCCAGGTCAATCTAACCATAACAGTATCCGAGATAGGAGAGACAACCACACCGGAACCCGGCCGCTATACCTTCATCATCTATGCAACAACAACCGGGTCCGGGCTGGCACCCATACAGGAGACCCTACCCTTATACATCGAGATCGAGCAGGTCTATAAACTGACCCTCAATACCGGCACACCAAGCACGAACACCGTCGAAGCTGGAAAGTCAACCTCCTATGACCTGAACATCGTGAACACAGGCAATGGCAATGACAGGCTCGAACTGGTCATGAATGGTGATCATCTGGAATGGGTCCGGCTATCCCAGGATGCCATTACACTATCCAAGTATGATAGCGAAGTTGTCACTATGACGATCACCCCGGCCTCTGATGCAGAACCAGGCACATACTATTTCACACTGGAAACAAGATCCAGCGACGGCACATCCGTCCATAGCCTGGTAATTCCGGTAGAGGTAGAGGCGCCACCATCCCTGTTCGGGCTTAGGATGTTCGAGCTGATACTTCTGTTCATCATCATTGCTGTTGTCGTGATAATCGCTGCCATTTCCATTGTGGCAAAGAAGAAACCTGTACAATACGACGGAAGGGTACCGCCAAGGGTCATCCAACAGGAAATTGATCAGTACAAGTTCAACACCGAGCAGAACAGGAGACCGCCTCAAGGCGGATTTAAGCTCTAGTAGCTACCTGAACTCACTGGCAATTGCCATGCCGCATGTAAAACTCATGGCATTCCACGCTTGGTCTAATATTCAAGCCACAGAAATATAGACAACGGTCAAGGAGCAACGAAACATAGGCATTACCTTAAATCCGTGGCAAGTTCCTAGTTTCCCGCCCCATTTCCGAAATGGCTGCAAAACCGTAAAAAAACCTGAACCAACAGCTTTAAATCCAACAAGTGGATTTTCCTGCGACCACGATTCGGAGGTTGAAAAAATGGCCAAATATAAGATTGCATGGCTCCCTGGTGATGGAGTTGGACTAGAAGTCATGGAAGCTACTCGAACCGTTCTGGACGCACTACAGCTGGATGCAGAATACCTGCATGGCGATATTGGATGGGAGTTCTGGTGTAAAGAGGGTAACCCTCTTCCTGACAGGACCATAGAACTGCTCAGCAACACAGATTGCGCCCTATTTGGAGCGATAACCTCCAAACCAAGGGATGAAGCCATCAAGGAGCTGGCTCCTGAGCTACAAGATAAGGGATTCAACTATTTTAGTCCAATAGTTGCCTTGCGACAAAAGTTTGACCTGTATTCAAACCTTAGACCCTGCAAGGCATACCCAGGAAACCCACTGAATTTCCAGGATGACATCGATCTAGTAGTGTTCAGAGAGAACACAGAAGGCCTTTATGCAGGCATCGAATTCCATCCCCTGCCTGACGATGTAAGGGATGCTCTGAAAAGAAACCATCCAAAAATGGCCAGGTTCGATGACACGGCTGGAGCGGACATCGCTCTTTCCACCAGGATATTTACCAGACATGGTTGCCAGCGCATCATACGTCAGGCTTTCGAGTATGCAAAGAAACACGGCTACAAGACCGTTACAATTGTGGAGAAGCCAAACGTTATCCGCGAGACATCCGGCCTCATGGTCAGGGAAGCCCGCAAGATAGCTCAAGAATACCCGGACATAGAGCTGTGGGAGACAAACATCGATGCCATGGCAATGTGGCTTGTAAAGAACCCGCAAAACTACGGGGTTCTAGTCTCATCGAATATGTTCGGCGACATCGT
>JAUVCJ010000178.1 GCA_030595765.1 Thermoplasmatota archaeon
GTTCATACCCAACAACAAACTGGCCAACCAGGCTGTTATAAACCTCACCCTGCCAGACACCAGGTTCAAGGTCAAGATAAAGGTGGGCGTTGCCTATGATTCAGACACCGAGCTTGTCAAAAAACTCATGCTAGACTGCGCGCTGGAGCATAAGAATGTGCTAAAGGAGGAAAGCGTGTATCCCTTTGCCCGCCTTATCAACTTCGGCGACTCCTCTCTTGATTTCAAGCTCTACACATGGGTGGACAACATCAACAACCAGTGGCGCGTTGGCGCGGAGCTTAGAGAGGCCATCCTCCGGAAGTTCAGGGCCAACAACGTCGAGATACCGTTCCCACAAAGGGTGGTATGGACACCTGACCTTGAAAAGGGCGAGGTGCCCTGAAGCTAACAAGCTAATCCAATGGCTTATAGGTTAATTGGTCAGGCTCCGTCACTGTTCATTGCGTGCTGTCAAAACGTAGGCTGTAAAGTGATTCAAGAAAGCCAAAGAACCGCATCTGGCTAATAATTCCTTTTTCGGCCTTCAGGAGTTGACCATTGGAAAAGAATAGGGTCATTGGAAATTCCTCACCGATGCCGTAACGGTCTCTTAGAAATACATTCTCCTCCTGAACGTCCCCAGTTAACCCGGCCTTTTCAATCACCCAGTCGAGTGTCATGTGGATCCTGGCAAGCGGCAGTTCTGGATGAGCATCCAGCAAATGGCGAAATCTAGTCTGATAAATATCACAAGATGGACAGGTGTAGTGATGCACAACCACCACTGCACTATCCAGGGCGATGAACTCATCAAAGCCTTTTTCTGAGCGCAGTGTCTTTAAACGTCCCAATTACCCACCATCCAGCTATCAAACTATCCGTCAATTCATCCAGTTATCGATCCATCTATCCGCCATTCAGCTTTTCGTCCATTCATCAACCAAACCATCAGTCAATTTATCCTTTCTTCCATCAATCCAGCTATCCATCCTCAGGCTCCGGGCACTCCTGCCAGGAAATCGGAGAGATATTTGCCACCCAGCCTGCCTGATATCCTGTTGACAACTTTGCCGTTGTTAAAGTGTATGACTGTGGGAACCACATCGATATCGTATCTATCCCATACCGGGTCAGAGTAATCGCTTATGTCCACGAACACAAAGGGCAGGGTGCTCTTGCCTCCAACCTCTTCGATGAACGGGCTAAAGCGCCGGCAATGTGGACAGGTTGGCGAATAGAAGAATGCTATAACCTCGCCAGTTCTGCTCAACACCTGGCTATCGAAGCTGTTGTAATCGGCTTTCTCGATCATGGTATCGAAATTGAATGGTCATTTGGGATACTTAAGTCTTTTTTGGGCGAAACCGGATGATGGACTTAGCAACGGACTATGCGACACGACAGCTGGACACAACAAGTTGCTCCACACCACCTATTGATGGACATCAAGAGTGCTCACAATTCCGCTTTCAGTATCCAGCACCCTAAGCCGATGGTTGTTGGTGTCGCATATGTAGAGTTTCCCATACGCTGATGTGATGCCGCTAGGCTCCCAGAATCTGGCCTCTAGCGCAGGGCCGCCCCTGATGCCGGGGGTGCCGGTGCCTGCAACAGTTCTGATGGTGCCGTTGGTGGTGTCGATTACCTTTATCTTGTGGTTGAAAGTGTCGCATACATAGACCAGGTCGCTGTTCTTGGGGCAGTGGATTCCCATTGGATGCTGGAGCATCGCTTCTGCAAGAGACCCATCCAGGTCGCCGAACTTGTACAAGTTCTTGCCAACCAGGGTTGATACCTTGCCGTTCTCTATCAGCCTCACAGATGAGGTCTCAGAATCTGCAAAGTAGACAATGCCGTCCTTGCAGTCCATGCCTGATGGTTGGGCCAGGTTCGCACCTGCAGCAAGCCCGTCAATCAATCCTTCCCTGCCTGAGCCATAAAGATCCAATATCTGGCCTGTGTTAACATCCAGAGCCCATATCTGATGCCAGCCTGCCATTGCAATGTATAGGACATCCTTATCGCTGTCCTTTTCCAGAGCCAGGTTCCAGGGTGAGTTTGGCTCCTGCTGCCCGTGTCTACCAGCAAGTCTAGGCCATCGCCCAGGGTCGTTAGTCCCCATAACGGTGCTGACAATGCGCTTTTCCAGGTCAGCGACCCTGACCAGATGGTTATCGGTGTCTGCAATGAATAAAGAGTTTCGAGCGTTGTCGTATGCCAGGCCTTGAGGCCTGAAAAATGCGCATTCCTCAAACTTACCATCGATGCTTCCCTTTCCTGCATCACCGATTACGTCCAGAACATTCCCAGCCAGGTCAAGCACAAGAACTCTGTTGTGGTTCGAATCCGAGAGAAATAGCCTGTTCCGCTCCTCATCTGCCACAACCTTGCCAGGGAATCTGAGGGTCTGGTCTCTCATGCTCTGAAACGCAGGGGAGCTGGGTATAGGCGCCTCATTGGCCTCGTGATGCTCCAAAAGATCCTTGATATAAGGCTCTAGCGGATGATCCAGCTTCTCAAGTATCCCCTCGCCTGACCCTTTGGCCAGAACCTCTCCTGAAGGCGCCAGAAGAACGAAAGAAGGCCAGGCATGGACCCCGTAGGTCTTCCACAGAAGATGCTGGTTATCCACCACCACCGGATGCTCCACCTCATACCTCTCGATCGCGGCCAGAACATTGTTGGACACCTTCTCGTTCTCGAACTTTGGAGAGTGAACCCCTACAACTGCCAGTTCGGGGTATCTCTGCTCCAGAATGTGAAGCTCTGGCAGAACATGCATGCAATTAACGCAACAATACGTCCAGAAATCCAGCAACAGCAATTTTCCTTTGAAGTCTGCCAGTGTCATGGGCTTCTCAACATTGAACCATTCGAGCTCTGACGGAAACTCCACAGCTTTGTCCGAGCCCTGTATCATTCTGGGTGACATTTTTATTTCTCCTTACTGCCTTAGGTGTGTTATCTACGCGTTCTTCTTCCTTTTCCGATCAGTTCTACTTTGGTCAGGATTTGCTTCATGGAATCAAACCTCCAGCGCTTTCCCTGAGCCGCCAGAGGACAGCGGGTTGGCAAATACCCATGACATCATGTTCTAACCTCCCAGCGCCCGCCTTTCGCCGGTCCTTTCCTCTCCAATAAACCCCTTTTCTTCAGCTTTTTGATGTTATTTTCGACTGCTGTCGTGCTGATTCTAAGATGTTCAGAGAGCTCGGTTATTAGCATGGTTGGATCCTTCGAGAGCAGAGCCAGTATATTCTCCTCGTTTTCACCCAACCTTTCACCCAACCTTTCACCGACCTTTTCTCCGGCCCTTTCACCTACCCTTTCGGGATTAAGAACTCGTTCGACCCTGTAGTTGCTTGCGTTGGTCACACGAAAATCGCCGTCGTTGCTCCTGTCGAATACAACACCGTTGGTTTTATGCACCTGGGAACTGGCAGGTACTGAAATCTGCATGATTTCATTGTCATCCAGAACATGCTTGACAGGGAACAGGATGAATGGCGGGTCCAGCTTTTGAGGATTATTGGAAAGGTTGACCATATCGGTCTTCATCTTAGCGATAGATCCTGGTTCAACTCCCAATACACGCCCCTGATCATCAACTTCGAGAAGGATGTCTCCTCCGTCACGGTTCAGCATTGCACATATCGTCTCGAACAGGCTTGTGGAAAATGATGTCCTGGCTTCCTTGTACTCTACCCGGATGCCCTCGCCCATTGCCAAGAGATGTTTCAGATGAAGTTGCTTCGAATCACTTTCCATCTCTAATGGCCTCCGGTGTTTTTCCATATCTCATGCTTCAGTTCCAGAGTCTCCGAATCAGTCATGCGCTGGGACCTCCGTTCGGTCCACCTAGGGTTCTCTCTGATCTGCTTGAAGACCTTCAGGTCCACATCAACTTTCAATGAGATCGGCATGTTAGGCACCATTTTCCTCATTTCCACGTTTTTCAAGCCTCCTCCTCTTTTCTTTCTCCGGCTTGCCCAAGTAATTTTCAGATGTGACTACTGACTGATTACTTCTCTTTTCTAGCTCTTTTCGTGCAACTCCGGCAACAGTTCCGCCTTCATTTGCGGCCCCCTTGTTTTCTATGAAACCTTGTGCATCCTTATTTCTTGCAATTCTGGTTGTAGATGCTTCCCCAAGCATCGTAAAGATAAGCTCCAGATCATTCATGTGGTCTCTCAGGTTCTCTTTTTTCAATTCTTTTAATTTTTTATATTCACTTGGTGTTATTCCAAAAGTGGCTTTGGAAATCTCTGCTGTTAGAATAGCATATTCCCGGTCGGTAATCAATCCTCGTTTCTTCCATTCATCAGTTAGTTCATCTCTTACTGCTATCCCCCTGACCCTTTTCTCGACCCAGTCGTTAGAATATCCCTTAGCGGCGTATATCTCTTTCATACGCTTCTGGGCTAATTCCGGGTTCTGTATCTCTTTGATACGTTCATAACCGACTAGGGCCAACCACTGCTTGAATGGTTCTGCCTTTTTTGATGGAATTGATTGGATAAGTCGAAACGCCCCTTTTGTTGAAACACAATTGACCCTTTGTTTTCCACCGGGTGTATCTATTGAAAGGGGGGTGGCAATCTGCCCCCACCCTTGGGAAAAACTCCCATCTCTCCTGCGCATATCCTTTAAATACCCATTGGGGTCTTTAGAATCTGTTAAAATCTCAACTATATCGACAGCCGCAAACCACCACTCATCATTGAACCAGGTTCTCCGGATTTGCTTGCCCTGGAACACTATCAATGCGTTTTCCGTTTGATCTTCTTTATTCATTTATATCTCCACCTGCCCCTTCAACTAACGTCAAATACTTTCGCTATTTTTAGACATGTATTCTCCTATTTCCTGGAGGTTTCTGGCTTTTCTTAATGCATAGAAGGTTTTCTTATCAAAGAAATCCTTTCTACCAGGGAGCATACGGTAGTCCTTTGGCAATGAAGCCTCTTTTACGGGTTCTGCGAGGAAGAAAGCGGCCAATGGACGCGTGCAAGCGTTGGAGAGTTCCTTAAGCTGACGGAAGGTTGGATTTCG
>JAUVCJ010000186.1 GCA_030595765.1 Thermoplasmatota archaeon
CTGGAGGCACCAGCCATAGAGCTCGTAGCCATTAAGGACGACAGGGATAATGATGGCGACGATCATGGCCTCGTTGTGGAGCAGGTAGCTGTGACTTGATGCTACCAAAATATGATGATGCAAGTAATAATTCATGATGGCGAACGGCACAAGCAAAACTCAAAAGATGATGGGACCCAAGCGAAATGAGACCATACAAGACGAATAACTGGTGGTAAGAGAATGCCCAAGAAGAATTACACCGAGACTGACATGGTGGAGGCTGCGCTGTTCACTGCTGCAAGGCCTGTAACGCCTTCAGAAGTTGCAAAGGCCTCAAGGCTGGAGCTGGAAGAAGTAAAAGCTTCCCTTGAGGAGCTGGAGGAGGATTACACCTCCCGCAATGGCGCCCTGGAGGTCTGCCGGATTGGTCCAAAATGGGCGATGAAGACCCGTGAAGGACTGGAGGAGGAGGTGATCTGGCTTGCCAGTGCCGAGATCCCGGAAAAGCTTCTTCAGACAGTGGCGCTCATAGCATACCATCAACCCATACTCCAAAGCAAGCTTGTTGAAATGATCGGGACCAAGGTCTATGAGGATATCAAGGACCTAAGATCGCTCGGTCTTGTCAGGGCAAAGCCAAAGTCTCACAGCCTGGAATTGACAGTTACCAACCTGTTTCTGGAAAAGTTCGGCATCAAGGCACGTAACCGCGATGAATTACGAGAGATGTTGGCAGCCAGGATGGAACAGGCCGATTAGGCCGCATATGGTGTACGTTAATGTCGCCATCGCTATTGGGTAGCACGTTAAATGTTGTCATAGCTAAGATAGAACAGGCCGATTAGGCCATCACAGTGTCAAAACATAGCAAGTTGATCGGGCAAGAATTAGACCCACGCAACATGCCACATCTATCTATCTATCTATCTGTCTATCTATCTGTAGTCCCGATGCCATGTGGGATGCTCATTTCTTACCGAAGTACATGATCATGACAAGAGCTCCAATGATGCCTACTACCTCCAGCAATATGAAGGTCAAGGCATCTGACGAGGCTGGAAGGGTAGCTTTTGCATCCAACGGGTCAATGTCGGTTGCATCGAGTATGCCATCGTTGTCATCATCAGGGTCAGAGGCATCTGGAATTCTATCGCCATCAGTATCCACAGGTATCGACATTGGGTCGTCGGGGTCGGTGGATGCATCCACTTCTACCTGGTCACTAAAGCCGTCAAGGTCGCGGTCTTGGAAGTAATGAATCGCTACATTCCAGGTGTGGTACTTGACATTCACTCCATCATCGACCATGACCGTCAGGGGTAAAATTTGGGTGGTTGTGCCTTCAAGGTCTGTAGGGGCAGTATGCACGTAGGCATTGGTCGATGCTCCAGGTATCAGGGCGCCATCAAGGCTCCAGGCATACGTGAACGGGCCTATGGTTGTTGCGCTTATGTTGAATGTCAGGGTTGAGCCTTCCACCATGTTCGGGCTTGTCAGAGGAAGGGAAGGACTTATGTCGAACGGTGCTAGCTGATCAATGACAGTGGCGTACCATGTCTTCTTGATCGTGTAGTCTGGATCGGCTATCTTGACCTCAACAAGGTGTTTTCCTCCTGAGAAGAAGTCGGTCTGGTAGTCGAATGTATTCAAAATCTCTCCTGCCTGAAGGATACCGTCCACATACCATGTGATGTCTGGAGTGCTATCCGGATCAACAATGCTGACATTCAGCTGTATCGAGTCCCCCTCGTCCACTTGAAAGCTCATTGATGGGCTAAATGATTCGATGACAGGAGCCTGTGCACCAGCAATTCTCTGATACCTCAGGGCATAATCTGTAGAGCTTACCTTCTCCTCCCAGACCACAATATCAGCATATATTTTCTGCTTGCCTAAGAAGCTACCATCAACAAGTAGATCCAGGGTAGCAGTTCGTATGTCATAGACATAGAGATCCTGATGGTCTTCATCCTCCCAAATGACCTTGTTGCCGAATATCGCAGGAATGGTTTGCCTGTTTGGGTCATTGGAGATGTTCGTTTCCACTCCTGTTGCCAGGTTGTACAGAATAATCTCCTGGTCTGCTGATTTATCCACATCTCTTTGGAAAACCACCATCCCATGAGACACATCTGAGCGGAAGGATTTTCCCTCTGAAGGGGTAAGCTGGGTTCTGGCAGTGTCGTTTATTCTGATGCTGTCGGCATCCAGATAATTGTTGATGCCATCGCCATCGGTATCGGTTGAGAGGTCATAGTGATGCAGGCTTGAATATACCAATGTTTTTTCGTCATCATCTCCTTCATCAAACACTATCCTTAGAATCTTCTCCCATACAATGTCGGTACCGTGGATGTCTGGGTATTTCTGGTTCTCGGTTGTTGTATCACTGTCCGGATAGTTCTGGTTCTCGGTTGTATCACTGAGCCAGAACGTGGTCTGCGCCCTAAGGTCATAGCCCCTGATGTTCTGGCTGCCATCGGACCAGTCCATCCAAACTATGACGCCACTATCGATCGCTGGATATTCCTGCTGTACAACATCGTTGGTTATTTTAATCTCGGCAGGGTCATTCAGGAGGTCGCGGTCAGGATCCTTGTAGTTGGGAATGCCATCTCCATCACTGTCAAGTCCAAGGTCATATACATAGACGTCTCCGTTCCCAGGACCCAGCCTGTAGTCGATCCAGACGATGTAATCCTCCCAAATGTCCGGGTTCTCCTCCTTGGTGAGCTGTGCAGTTATCTGGTAGGTCTCATCCGCGATAATGTCATACATGTAGATGTCATAGTTCTTGTTTGAATCGTCAGGTGTAAGGTCGTTCCTCATGTCCATCCAGACCATCCTGTTCCCTTGAATTGCAGGATTCAGAGGTGGATGGGAGTCTGTATCCATTTCAGAAGCACTAGCAGCAGCGACCGTTGGCACAGCCAGAGTGCTCAATGCAACAAATGCGAACATCAATGCTAGCAATAGCGGAAAAAGGCGAGTTGAACTTGACATATCTCTCACGTTCTCGTGCTAGGTGTTGGTCGGATATAAAAGATTTGGTACTACTGGTCGTAGGAACTTTGGTAAGGCGGAATCTGGTAGGAAGAATATCTCAAGATCTTCGAGCCGATGTAGCATGCCCATACCAGGGTAGCCCAGGGCAGAAACATTTAGTAGCTGTGCAGGATTCCCTAACTGGCGATCAAATGCTAAGGAAAGAGTCCATAACTGCCCAGACCTTGATAGATCAGGGTCTTAGACCCCAGACCCCAAGGGAATACGTACGTTCAGAGGTTCGCAAAAGGTTGCACCTTGCCAGGGAAAAGGGCATGGGAGAGGAGGCTGTACTGCAGAGCCTGTTTCCACACACCGTTGTTGACTTTGAGACCCTTGAGTCCCTTATTACAGCACTGCTTTCAGGAAATCATCTGTTATTCTTTGGCCCGCCTGGTTCTGGTAAGACGAACTTGGCAAAGGACATCTGGTCGTTCTTCCAGCATGATGTATGGGCTGTCAAGGGCTGCCCTGTCCAGGAGAACCCTTTCAGTTTGACAGACCCAAACTTCTCACGAATAATCCCACCTTGTCCCATCTGCAGGATGACCTATGGAGGGCTCAGTGCCGGCGAGGTTGGAGAGTTCAAGGCAGGCTCTGTTGACCCAAGCACCATTCCAGTTCATCAGGTTCATTTAAGAGAGGGCTTGGGCCTTGCAAGGATCCAGGGCTCGCCTGAGATATTTCCGGATAACCTAACAGGCACGATCAACATTCACAAATTGGAAGAACTGGGTGACCCAACAAGCCCATTGGTGCTTGAGCCAGGGAAGATGTTGCAGGCCAACCGCGGCCTATTGATGGTGGACGAGATAGGCAAGCTTCCGATTGGCACCCAGAATGTGCTGCTCCAGGCTCTGCAGGAGAACATTGTCACGCCTGGCAAATCAAAGGAGACCTTTCCGGCCTCGTTCATTGCAGTAGCGACCTCCAATCTGGAAGACCTGGACAACATAAACGAACCCCTTAATGACAGGCTCGTGGATGTTTACATCGGCTTTTCCAACAGGCACTACAATAACAGGCTGATAGTGGACATGGCAATGAGAAAGATGCAAAAGGAGGTATTCATCCCAGACATCTACATCGAGACTGGTGTGTATCTTACAGAGACCTGGAGATCCATATCTGGAGAGGCATACGAGTTCTCAGAAATTTCCTCTAACAGGTCAATGATAGATATCCTGGCAAGGACCGAGGCCTATGCTACCCTGGGAGAGAAGAGAAGCGTTGACCTGGACCACTTCCGTAAGGGCACAAATGATGCCATGTTCGGAAGGATCAGGGTAAGAGGCGGTGACTCATACCTGCAGAACACCGACATAATACGATCATTTCTCGAAAGGCACCTTGATGAGGAACTAGCAAGGTCGGCCAAGCTTTACTGGTGCGGATTTTATGAGGGAGCTCTTAACAAGGACAAGCCAGAGGCGCTTCGAGTGATAGATGAGTGCAGGTCAGTGCTCGGCCAGAACCTGGATCTGGAAGCCTCGGTCAAGGACGGCAGCCCCCACAAGAAGTTCCGCAAGTTCAGCGAATGGGTAGGGTCACGTGAGAGAAACATGGGCACCCTTGGACTTGGTGAGGCAACTGCCAAGGTGATCTCGTTGCTAGAAGAGCTACACACCTTCTCCGGTGGAGATGAGTGCTAGATGGCAGGCTCCAATGCAGTCCAGGGCGGAGAGCACCATAATGCCAGCCCAACCAAACAGCGGCGTGAAGTAGCCCCAGGCGGGCAGCACCGCAACGCCACCCCAGAAGGGCAGAGGCGTGAAACAGCCCCAGCCGAACTGCGGCATGATA
>JAUVCJ010000144.1 GCA_030595765.1 Thermoplasmatota archaeon
CCTTCCATAGGTTTACCCCAGAGAAGTGTATCCCTGAAGCGTTTGGAGAATGTGGAAGTTTCAATTATTGGAAGGCATGACGTCTGCATAGCGCCCAGAGCCCTGCCAGTGGTAGAGGCAGGGTGCGCCATCGTTCTTGCAAACCTATACCTGTTGTGGAAAGCCAGAGACAGCTGAATCTATACGATTCACCCAAAACCATGATGCCTGTGAAAGATGCCATCCCAAGTAAGCTGAATCATAAAAGTTGTTACATGTTGCAGTTCCAAGTTAGCCGAAGCATAACAGTGATTATGTGTTACAGTTCCAAGTTAGCCGAAGCATAACAGTGATTATGTGTTACAGTTCCAAGCTACCTGAACCGTAGAGGATGTTGTGAGCGAGGATACTGTTTATCTAAACCGTCTAAAGGGTATTGCCAGTAGTATCAATACCGGAAATATCTCCAGCCTGCCAACCCACATCTCGATGAACAGAACAACCTTCTCCCACCAGGGCATCATTGGGGTGGTAATGCCTACAGAAAGGCCGACATTTCCCTCTGCAGATGACACTTCAAATATCGAATCTGCAGCTGAGTGCCCTCCAGCCATGAAGACAAGTGAACCGGCTACAAGGACTATCAGATAGAGCAAGGTGTAGATGACAACGTCCTTGACCTCTTTCTCAGGGTATACACGCTTACCAATTGTGAAAGGAACCCTAGCGTTTCTGCCATATAGGTTCTTTCTTACGACCCAGACCATAGCGAAAATGAGAATTATCACCCGTATCATCTTCAGAGCAGAGGATGTTGAACCGTAACCACCGCCCATAACCATGAGAATCGAAAGAAGGAACTTTGAAAAATCGTTCCAGGCTGCCAGTGATGTTGTGGAAAAGCCTGTACCAGTTATTGCTGAGAACACCTGAAAAAATGAATCGTAAGCACCATGATTGTGCATCATCAGAAAGATCGCGAACACAACACTGATGGATATCATGGCAACGACCTCTATCCCAAAAAAACCTTTAATGTCCCCTGTTAGGAGTTTTCTGTGGCAAACAAAGGATATGCCGGCAATTACCATGAATGGGATCAGGAACACACCGATGGCCCAATTGTATGAACCGATGGATGCATCTGTTATTGCAAAGCCCCCTGATGCCATGGCAGTCATGGAAAGATTGATGGCTGCGAATGGGTCCAGGCTCAGTATCATGAGGCCAAGAATGCAAAGCAAGGTGTAAAGGATGTATATCCCCCAAATCCGTCTTGCAGTACTGGCAACTGTAGGTGCAATCTTGTCTGAACGACCCTCAGCTCTGTACAGCTTACCGGCAATGCTGGAGCCTCTTATCAATAT
Organism: Thermoplasmatota archaeon; assembly: GCA_030595765.1. Lineage (GTDB taxonomy): Archaea > Thermoplasmatota > Thermoplasmata > JAUVCJ01 > JAUVCJ01. The sequence goes on from JAUVCJ010000144.1 coordinate 1,347, forward strand.
CGAGAGGAAGAGCACAATGACACCAACCCCGCCGATCCACTGGGTCAATGACCGCCAGAACAGTATGGATGCCGGAAGGCCTTCAACAGAGCTGTAAAGCGTCAGGCCTGTGGCAGTAAAGCCTGACATGGATTCGAATAGGGCATCAAGCACCGGCAAGCCAGGGTTCATCTGCGCAGTTGGATCCCAGGCCAGAATGAATGGTAATGAGCCTATAACAGCCAGAAACAACCAACCCAGAGCCGCGATGCCAAGTGCTGCATCGAAGCCAAGTCTTTCAGGTTCAGGTAGAAGGAATTTTACCATCAGCCCAATGAAAAGCGACATTGCACCAGAGCCAAAAAATATCAGAGCCAGCCTCAGGCTTCCATCCATTGTGATCGCAAGAATGCCAGGGACGAGCAGTGCTGCTCCCCCTATCAGGAAGAATACACTAGAGTAATAGAGTATTGAATAGGTCTTGACGCTCAAGGCCATCTGGAGTGCGCTCCCATCTACTAGTTTGGTATGCAAGAGCGGCATATTAATGTTTTTACGCTGAACAAAAGAATGTTTTACTCAAAACAAAAGATTTATGACAAAATCCCGCCTTGGGGTCTTTGCTCGGTACGTGATAGCAATGACCAAGATAACTGCACCCAGAGGCAATGAGATATCATGCAAAGGATGGCGCCAAGAGGCGATCCTTAGAATGCTCATGAACAATCTCGAGAACGCGGAAGTTCCTGACGAGCTGATCGTATATGGTGGCACTGGCAAAGCTGCAAGGGACTGGGATAGTTACCATGCTATCGTAGATTCACTGCGGGATCTTGAAAATGACGAGACACTGCTAATTCAGTCCGGTAAACCTGTTGGAGTGTTCAGAACATTCGAGCATAGCCCAAGGGTGCTCATTGCGAACTCTAACCTGGTTCCAGCATGGTCAAACTGGGAGCATTTCAATGAACTTGACAGGCGGGGCCTTATGATGTACGGCCAGATGACAGCCGGGTCATGGTGTTACATCGGAACCCAGGGCATCATACAGGGAACCTATGAGACCTTCATGGCAGCAGCAAAAATGCATTTTGATGGGAGTTTAAAAGGCAAGCTCATTCTTTCAGGTGGTTTGGGTGGAATGGGCGGAGCGCAGCCATTAGCCATAAAAATGGCTGGAGGGGTAGGACTTGTGGCCGAGATAGACCCTGATCGGATCCGCCGCAGAGTGGAAGTAGGATATTGCGACCATTTCGTTGAAGATCTGGACATTGCTCTGGACATGGTCGGTTCAGCTGTCAAAGAGGAAAAGCCACTATCGATCGGCCTGCTTGGTAATGCCGCAGAGATATTCTCTGAGCTTGTCAAAAGAGGAGTTAGACCCGACATGGTCACAGACCAGACATCAGCTCACGATGCTCTGAATGGCTATGTTCCAACAGGCATGAGCTATCCTCAAGCCCTTCAGCTGCGAAATACCGACCCAGAACAGTATGTAGAACTTTCAATGCAGACAATGGCTACCCATTGCAGGGCAATGCTTGACATGAAAAGAACAGGTTCGATCGTCTTTGACTACGGCAATAACCTTCGTGGACAGGCAAAGACCGCCGGTGTGGCCAATGCCTTTGATTACCCAGGCTTTGTCCTTGCTTACATCAGACCGATGTTCTGCCAGGGACGCGGCCCCTTCAGGTGGCTAGCTCTTACCGGCAATGAAGAGGACATCAGAATTACAGACGAGCTGGTTTTGAAAACCTTCCCTGAAGATCAGACCCTGGTAAATTGGATTAAACTGGCACAAAAGCATGTTCCCTTCGAGGGACTTCCTGCCAGAGTTTGCTGGCTTGGATACGGAGATAGAGATAAATTCGCACTACTTCTAAACGACATGGTTGCAAGTGGAGAGCTTAGCGGTCCCATAGCCATCACTCGAGATCATCTTGATTGTGGGTCGGTAGCTAGCCCGAACAGGGAGACCGAGGGTATGAAGGACGGCACAGATGCGGTCGCAGACTGGCCTATCCTAAATGCGCTTATCAACTGCGCATCTGGTGCTGACTCCATATCATTCCACAACGGAGGCGGAGTAGGCATAGGCCTATCAACCCATGCTGGAATGGTAGTAGTGTGCGATGGGTCTGAGTTGGCAAAACAGCGAATTAAGAGGGTGTTTAAAACTGACCCCGGAATGGGCATCATCCGGCACGTCGATGCAGGTTACGAAGAGGCCGTTGCTGTTGCAAAAGAAAAGGGAATTAAAATTCCGTTGTTACCAAATGTGTAGAGTCTGGCTAAGTTTTTGTGCAATCCAAAAACTTTAAATATGTTGTATAGAATATACTAAAATCAGGGGACACAGGCTAGTTGTTAGAGTGCATCCCATCCCTTCTGACATTTCTAGCCATCCCTCCTTTTTTGTAACACCTTTTTCTTCCTTGCGCTTATGCACTTCGTGCGCCTTTGGTGCTTTGCTATCTTTTGATCTTGCACGTTTGGTTACTGCGTTGTTAAGCTTGTTTATTCATCGTATACATGGACTTGTGGTAAGCTTCGCCCCAACAACTTAGAAGAGCGCGACATGGCTTATTTATTCGCACAATAAGCTATACGCAGCTAGATCTGAAAGAATAGTTTTGGTAAATGTGCTTTGAAGGGGTTGTATCTTCCAGAACTGCCAATGGATGTTTTACGAGCACGTTCTCTTTGTGAGATAAAGAAGAAAAGAAAGAAAAGGATTGGGAAAGGGTTAATGTGTGTCTTGGTCTTTAACCAACAGTTTTAGTCGTCCTTCTTCCTGCGCACACGTACCAGCATCAGACTCATCAGAGCCACGCCCAATAGTGGCAAGACAAGGGTTCCGAACTCAGGTATTACGCCATCAGAGTATGACCAATTGCTGCTAATATCTACAGTCACAACAGATGTGGTACATGAACCTGGGGTTACACAACTGCCTGCAAGATTATGGATACCGATGAACATTGGTTTCACACGGAAGATATAATCAGTTGTAGAGGTCAGGGTGTCGATGCTAAATGTCATGGCTGTATTATAGTTGAATGCTGTAGAAGAGGATATGGACGAGTTTACCCATGAACCGCCTCCATCTTCAGACTGTTGTACTAAATATCCAATCAGCATTCCACCAGGATCCATGGTTGATGTTTGAGAGGTCAAGGTTAAATCAACCTCTGTGTCGGAATTATATCTTACTCCTACAGCTGTGTCGGGTATTGCTTCCAGATATGTATCTGCGGGATTAGCGCCTTGCATTGTTCCTCTTACTGTGCCGGTGTAGTTTCGTCCATCACCAGTATTAGCGCCTGAGACCTCGATCATACCTCCGAAAGCATCACCATTGGTGTAGGTCCAAAGACTTCCAATATCTACGCTCCAGGAATCGATCATGCCCTGGAAGATATTGTCCGTATATGCAGCGCCAGTGAAATGTTCAAGGCTATTGTCTGTACCATCACCAGGAGGGCCTTCGAGTTCCCAAAGATAGATGTTTGCATGATAAGGTGACGGGTCGGCCAATTGCAAGTCAGCACCAGCTGGTGCATCCCAAACGTTCTGGTTAGGAGCATAGAAGGCGCCTGCTGCTGCTATTCCTGACGATGCAAGAATAGCCCCAATAAGGAGTGCACCGATAAGTGTATTGTTTTTCATTTTTAAACCTCTTTTTTTATTTTATTAAATCTGTTTTCCTTATTAAACCTTTCTCTATACTAGGTAAGTAACTGGAGCCTCCGCAGGTTGTGGGTTTGCTATCATTGTCGGAGTCCAAACCACAGAGTGCCCATCAATTAGATCAATGTTTGTTCCATTGCCTGGGTAAACAACCTCGTCTACATTGCCCACCCACCAGCCAAACATTGTGAAGCAATATGTGGTCAGGTAGTTCTGATTCTCTTCGCTCCAGATATTCCAGCTCGTGAGCTTAACATCTGCAAAGTTTGGATTATCAGCCTCTGATGGGCTGCAATGCCCACCGAAATTAGCGTCAGGCTCTACGTCATTTAACAAATTACCAAGGTTGGTATATGCCGCAGTTGGCGGTACGCTTATCACCATCGTGTCAAGACCCACACCATTGGCAGTCCTGCTTATTGTTGCATTGCCATCAACGCCTGCAATGACCTGACCCAGGGGGTTTCCCTGAATTAGAGCGAAATTAAAGCCGCTGCCTGGATTTGTAGTAAAGTCAACATTACCTACCCACCAGCCAAACATTGTGAAACAATACGTGGTCAAGTAGTTCTGGTTTATAGGAGACCAGCGATGGAACCCTGAGATATTGACTTCTTGCCATCCTCCAGGATTATCAGCCTCTAGTGGGCTGCAATGCCCACCGAAATTACCGTCAGGCACGACATCATTGAGGACGTCTCCTAAAGTTGGAAGACTGGATTTGTAAGGCATCGAAACCACCATTGTGTCAAGACCTGATGGATTGGAGTATCTATTAAGATAATATCTTAAACCCATTGTAGAACCCGTTGGGTTCTCGTCGCCATTGCCGTAGGTATACACCTGATAGTAGTAAGTGTCATATGACAGATTGCCTGTGGTATCGAGGTACGAGCAAACTCCACCTGAGCATGCTGTTGCAAAATCGGGTGAACCGATGATGTTACCTACCTGATGCAAGGTGAACTTGTCGGTGCTCCTATATATGTTGAAAGACTCGCCAGCAGGTTCGTCCCAGGTGAGCTCAATGCCGCCTGGACGCCTGTGTACCATCAGATTCTCTGGGATGGTCGGGTCTACTCCAGTAGGCGGGGGTGTGACACCGTTCTCCGCCGCCATTGAGAAATCAGCTGAGGAGTCGTCGGTATCATCGACACCGCCATTGTTCCTCTGATAGGAGTTGCCGCTTGCGGCTCCGCATACTGCAGCATCGAAGTCGGTGTGTATGGTGTTGTCATAGGTGGTGTAATCATCATCTACAACTACATCGGTTTGAACTCCCCACTCCACACGGTCTAGGACAACGTTGTTGCCATCAGCAATGCCGTTGCCTGGATTTCTCCAGACGAGTTTAAGCTCATC
>JAUVCJ010000032.1 GCA_030595765.1 Thermoplasmatota archaeon
GGACGGCAATGATTATTATGTTTCAACAGGGGGGAATGGTGATTGTGATGTTCACAAATACGATGCTGAAGGAAATTTCCTTCAAACCCTTCAGGTGGACCTCAGCCAGCGCTCGATATCATACAATCCAGTTGATGATTACCTCTATGTGAAGAACATGGGATATGACTGGTACCAGGTGAACAAGACCACAGGCGCAAAGGTGCTGGTGCATTCAGGAATGTTTAGCTACAATCAGGGCTCGGCAGGCCTAACAGATGATGGTAAGTACATCTATGCAAAGGACAGTTCCGGAAATATCTACTGGTATCTGGCATCTACTGGTGATTATCTGGGTACGATAACCATAGGCGTTGGAAGCTATGACACAAATAATTTCGACACCGATGGCAAGTGGCTGTATACCGTTGTATCCAACAGGGCCTATGTCAGCTACATGGACGGTTCTCCAGCTGGCTCTGTGAAGCTGGGCGCCAGCACCAGCGGGTTTGGCCTGAACATGGCAAATGGCCTATTCTGGATATACACTGGCACGGCCTACAAGGGCTACAAGTTAACCGACCCATCATTTGGCCTGCAATGGTACACCACCGACGCCGACCCGTCAATGCATTCAATTGGATGGGATGCCAACAACGATGTGGCCACCTTCTACCCGGTTGCAAACGCTTTTGGCGTGGATGAATTAAACTTCCACATAGATGATGGCATGGGCGGCGGCTTCGATGAGGCAACCATCACTTACAACCCAGTTAATGATGCGCCAGAGGGACCTGCTCCCTCCTCATGGACTGACCTGACAGACCGCCTTGTGGACCACACACCCACAGTGAGCTGGGATGCTGGCTACGATGTGGACGGCGACTCTCTCACCTATTATGTGTATTCCCAGAATGGGGCCAATGGCCTGTGGGACCTTGACTGCACAGTCAGCGACCCTGTCAAGACCTGCGACCTGGATTCGTACAGTTGGATGGATGGCGACTGGGGACGATGGTATGTTGTTGCTTACGATGGAGAATTCTACTCAGATGATGGTTATGTCCTCTTCACGGCAGAGAACACCAACATGTTCTACATCAATAGCACTGGAGGAGGAACCTTTGACCCCTATATGGACCTGGGCGACCCTGGCACCAAGGTGAGGGGTACTGGAATCGGTGACTTTGACAACGATGGGGACCTGGACTATGTCTATGGCTCAGATTCAGGAGTTGACGGGCTTCATGCCTTCTTTGTGGAGAGACTGGATAATGCGCCCAGCTTTGCAGCTCCTATTGATCTTGGCCCTTATGAACTCGCCTCCACATACGCAATGGACCTGGCAGTTGCCGACTTTAACAATGACAACAACTTAGATTTCGCAGCTAACGGAAATGGCTTGTTTTCCTATATATTCATGGGTGACGGCACTGGCGGATTTGCCCAGACAAGCAGCGTTAGCATACCCCTCGGTCAGGTCAGAGGTGCGGATTCGGCAGACATCAACCTGGATGGTTTTGCAGACCTGGTTCTTGGCACTACATCCAACACGATTTATTACTATGAGGGAAATGGCGACGGGACCTTCAAAGCATGGGTTATGGTTGGTTCAGTGATAGGCCCCACCAATTACGGCCTGACAGCAGGAGATTTTAACAACGATGGAATGCCAGATATGATCTGCGAGAACAGCACCTCAAATGGAGACCTGTACTTCTTCCCAGGCAATGGTGACGGCACATTTGGTCCAAGGCTCAAGATTTTTACCGTCGCCTCAGGTTCCAACATGCTTGACAACTATGATTTCGATAAGGACGGTAACCTTGACCTCATAATAAGCTCCAACATCGCAAGAAGTGTCTTCTTTGCAGCAGGCATTGGTGATGGACACTTCACCCCACCTGTTCTGCTAGCTGACACTGGCACTTCATTATTTGGCCTTTCCAACCAAAGATGGCTTAGTGACTTTTTCCAGTTCAACCAGTTGCCCGAGGTTCCAACCGGCACGACCGACCTTGGAACAAGGCTCATTGACCACAAACTGGATGTTAACTGGAATGCCATGTCCGACCCTGATGGTGACTCCATTTCCTACGAGATTCAGTACAGCAGGAATGGAGGGGTATGGCAGTCATTTTTTATTCCCGTAGGCACCTCTACCATACTTCCCAACACATGGTATGATGGCGATTATGGTAATTGGCGTGTCAGAAGCTATGATGGCTACGAGTACTCTGGCTGGGGATTTGCAGATACCTACACAATGACACAGAACCTTGGCGAGGATGATGATAACATGGGTTATTACCTTCCATCGGGAACCGGCGATCTGTACCTGTCCAATGGAGATGGCCTAATTGTTGACTCTAAGACGGAGGCTGATGGCATATCCATGTTTGATACAACCACAGATGGCTACCTGACTTTCGATGTGTCGAGCCATGCTGGTGAAGCTCTCAACCTTGAGGTCTATGTAAAAATATGGTCAGGTACTGCTGCAAAGGACAAGGAATTGACCCTCCTTGGAGGCACTGCCATTGATACGTTCACTCAGGTATACTCCCAAGCCTTTTACATGATAGGCCCCAATGGCATCTCCATAAACTTCAATGGCCTGACCATTCCTTCATCTCCGTACTACATCCGGCTTGCCAACACCTACGGATATGGCAACGGCAATTCCATAGCCTTTGATTCCTACAACATCACATTCTCTGGAGATGGCGACATCTTCGCATTGAACGATGCGCCAGAGACTCCAACAGGCTGGACCGACCTTGGTATTAACCTGCCAGCTGGAATAAATCCAACAGTATCCTGGGACGCCATGACCAACGATGATTACGGAGTCGATGACACCGTCACCTACACTGTCTATTACACGGACTCTAGAAACGATTGGGTCAGCGATTATGTTGGAACAGGGACCACTGTGGAATTCGATGGTAAGGTCTGGGACGATCCAGACTGGGGCAGATGGTATGTTGTGGCATGCGACCCTTACGAGTGCTCTGACCAGGGCTTCTCCACACACGGCAACTCCGGAGGCCAGGTAACCAACATATTTTTCCATGGCGATGACACATTTGCCGAACCCTCGATAGATGGGGATGTTGGGACCAACAACTGGGGAGGAGGTATTGGAGACTTTGATGAGGATGGGGACCTGGACATTATATTCTCATCTGGAAATAGCAATAATCTTAACTGGTACAGGCAGGATTCACCCGGTCAGTTCACTGGGGTATTCTTGATGGGTGGATACGACCTTAATGGATACGAGATGGCTGGTACCGTTGAGGACTTCAATAACGATGGGCACCTGGATTACATATTTGGAGGGGACAACTCTAACCTCTACCTTGTCCTTGGCAATGGCGACGGAACCTTCGTCAATGGCTGGAGCACGTTCTCGGCCCCATACCTTGGCCGCTCTGCAGATGCTGGCGACCTGAACGAGGATGGATGCATGGACTTTGCCTATGGTATCTATGATTTCAACAATGGTAGTGTATATGCATATTATGGCGAATCTGACGGTTTTGGAGCCTGCTCTGGCACCTTTGGAAGCCCAAAATGGCTTTTCGACCCAGGCACTGTGGGAAAGGGATCGGTCTTTGGTGTGGCAGTTGCTGATTTCAACGGAGACGGCGACATGGATATCGCAGCACATGAGACCTCTGGCGGTTCTGTCTACCTGTATCTGGGGGATGGGACTGGGAGCTTCATGCCTGAAGGAGCTAAGTTCACATTGACCGGCTTCAATAATCTGGATAACTATGACTTTAACGGAGACGGTCTACAGGACATCGTGGCCAGCGCAGACAATCTGGCTCGTTTCTATCGCAATGATGGAGGAATGCCCGTTGGCTTCACCCTGGTCGAGAGCTATGGCCTTCCTGGCGCCTCCAATAGAGGCCTTGCTACTCCAACTAGGCGCACTGATTTCTTCACTACCAACGACCCACCGGAGTCGCCAACTATTTCCAGCTTGAGCCTGAGCGGAGATGGGGACGATCTGCTCCTATCTTGGGTGAACTCAACAAGCCCTGATGTGGACTACTACGAGGTATTCTACTCCACAGACGGCGGCTTTGACTGGGTAGCTCCAACAATGGTCGTATATGACGCTAAATGGCTCCACATTAACGCGGCAGATGACTACGACCCTGACTATTATGCTGTTAGGGCTGTGGACACTGGAGGTCTAAACGATGGCAACACCAATTCTCAGTCAAGCTTTGAATGGATGGTCATAGGCTTCCAGGTGTACTCAGGAACCACAATAGTCTCCCCCAATCATATGACTGTCACAGGAACCGGTGACATCGACTTCTCATTTGAGATTCTTACAGTGCAGGGTATCTCCATCCAGACTGGTGGAGAGTTCGTAATTTCGGATTCATCAACGCTCTACCTTGAAAATGACATGGATATATGGGGCACCATGTACATCAGTGACACCAACTTCAAGCTCGATACTGCCTGGAATGGGGACATTAATATCTACGTTTCAGGTACTGGCTCCATTGACATTGAGGATGAGTCCGTGGTGGAGTCCAACACCTCCTTTGCCTACACTTTCCAGGTGGATGGGGGCATAAGGGTGGAGAATTCGACCATTGCAGATGCTGGATACGATGGTGCTACCCATAGGGGGGTAGCGGTCTATTCAGATGGCAATCATTTCTACAACGCCACTATCAGGGATGGCGAATATGGTATCCACCTTTCAAACTCGAATAACAACTTAATTACCCAGTCGCAGTTCCTCAACTGCGGCTATTCGGCTTTTATCATCATCAATGCAGACGGAAATACCTTCAGCGACAACTATATCGATACTGGCCCCTCCTACGCTGTATACCTGTGGTCCAGCGCTGATGGGAATATGTTCGCCAACAATGTATTCAACAACGTATTCGAAGCGGTCTACATATCAGGCGGCAATAGCAACACCTTCATCAACAACAGCATCACAAATTCTACATGGGGCTTCTACCTTTCCGGCTCCGGTGCCAATAACAATCTGTTCACCCAAAACCATGTTTCAACAACCAATAATGGCTATTTCATGACAAATTCTGCTCACAGCAATACGTTCACCAACAACCATGCCACAGGCATACTCAGAGGGTTCTACATCAGTAATTCGGCCTATGCCAACATCATCACAGACAACGTTCTGACAGCTAATACATATGGTATCGAGATATCGGGAACCCCAACCAGTAGCAACGTCATCGGAAACAACACCATTGAAAGCAATACATACGGCATAGATATTGCAGCAGGCCACAGTGCCACTCTTTACAATAACGAGATAGTCGAGAACTCCGCTGACGGAGTGGTAATGGAAGCTGGCAGCCATGCTGACTGGCATGTGACTGGAATGACGGTTATAGAGAACAATCCTGTTACACTCTGTGGAAATCTCACAGTCATTGGCTCTGGAAAGCTCTACATGAACGGTACCCAGTTCGAGTTTGCAAGCAGTTATGATGGAGAGCATGGTTTCTATACTCGCTCAAGTGGATTTGTCAGAATCGACGACCTGGATGGCGACAAGACCACTTCTGGTGATGCAACGAACATAACATTGGCAACAGGGGCTTCGGCCTTCATCTTCACTGTGGACTTTGGAGCCAGCTTTTCAATGTACCGCTCAGAGGTCTACAAGGTAGGCTGGGCAACAGGACCGATATCCTGGGGGAGGGGCTTTATGATAAACGCCTCCAATACCAAGATCATCGATTCCACCATCTCCAGTAACGGAGAGACTGGCATAATAATCACAACCTCGTTTGCAACGAACATCAGGATATCTGGATGTACCATTGCTAACAATCCTAACTATGGAATAATGCTCAGCTATGCTGATGGCAACATCATTGAGAACAACATACTGGTGGATAACGGCCCATCAAATTACGGCATGGCGATATCCTACACAGATTGGAATAACATCTACAACAACACAGTGAGTGGATCCTATTATGGAATACGCCTGACAGGTGCGGATTTCAACCATGTGTTCAACAACACAGCCTTTGATAATTACTATGGTTTGAGAATATATCAGTCTGAAGGCAACACCGTGGATCACAACGAGGCTTACGATAACTCATATGGCTTAGACATTACTGACATAACAAGCGGTACTGCGACCAACAACACCATACATCACAACAGCAGGGGCATCAATGCTGTAAGCATGAGGAACGCATACATCGGTTACAACAGTGTCCACAACAATACCCAGGAAGGAATTCTCCTCCAGTGGGGCGCCTTCCAGTCTGATGGGAACACCATCACGCGCAACACATTTGCCGACCATACTCACACCCTTGATGGCCAGGGTGTACAGATACTCAACAGCGACAACAACATTGTTAGAGATAACATTTTCATTGGAAACACCCTCCATGGAGTAGCTCTAGATGATGCTAAGAACACTAGAATTGAGAACAACACCTTCTACGGGGAGGCAGAGAAGAGCATATACGTCTACTACTCACCCAATCCAGTAATCATTGGCAACGTGTTTAGAGGAACATCATCAACTGATACCACCTATCTGATCCACCTGCATAGCGGCGGAGTAACCGGTGGCCATATCGCCAACAATTACTTCCATAACCTAACATCGACGACACAAATCGTCTATGGCATCTACATAGACCAGGATGATGTGGAGGTGTCCAACAACACCTTTGAGAACATAGACACAGCCTCGCAGTTCTATGGCATCCGCATCTGGACTGCAACTGGAATAAGTGTCCACAACAACACCTTTGACAGCATAGTGGCCAACTGGCCCAATCCCATATATGTCGGTGCTAGTTCGGCTGCTGACGTTGCTGACAACGAGCTCTACGACATCTCCGGACCTGGATATGTATATGGGCTCATAGCTCAATCAGCAACCAAGGCAGTTTTCCGCAACAATACCCTCTATGATGCTACTGCAGGAACTGGGTATAGCGCAGGCATCTGGGTTGAGCTGACAAATGGTGTCAAGATCGAGGGCAATGAGGTGTCTGGATATGAGCACGGCATCTTCATGACTGTATCTTCAGGCAACATCGGCAACAACACCATTTTCAACAATACCGATGTCGGCATCAACCTCATAAACAAGGCAACAGCCACTCTATACAACAACGAGATAACAGACAACACCAACTGGGGCCTCTATATGGAGGATGACTGCAGTGCTTCATGGCTAGTAGATGCATACGCACGCGTGGAGAATAATCCAGTGTTCCTAAATGGGACGCTCACAATCGAGGCAGGGCTTATGGAGGTCATCAACTCGGACTTGGATGTGACTGGAGACATTGTACTGACAGGCGGTCAGCTCTGGGCATGGGAATCGATTATCACTCTTGGGCTTGTTTTAGATGGAGACAGCATGGTTAAGGTTCAGGCAGGTGCAGATATCTACCTGACCAACAACACGGTGGTCCAATCCAACAGCACTTTCAACTACAACTTCTATGTCTGGGGCAACATATATGTCGAGAATACCACCATAAGAGATGTGGGATACAGCGCTGCTGGCAGCTACGGAATAGGTGTGTATACCAGTGCCAATATTTTCTACAACGCTACAATCGAGGGTGGCAGGTACGGAATACACCTGTCAGGTGGATCCTCCCAGATAAACCTGATAACCCATTCAACCTTCTCCGACAATAGTTATACTTGCATTTATGTCCAGAGTGCGAATTACAACATTATTACGAACAACGTCATGGACTCCTGCGGTACCTTTGCCATGCTGATAAACACTGCAGACCACAACACCGTGGCCAATAACACCATCTCTGCAGGCAATTCATACGGAATCTACCTGAACGGCGCCCAGGGAAATGATTTGATAAACAATACCATTGACGGCGTCAGCAGAGCCATCTACGTAACGTTATCCGGCTCTACCGAGAATTATATTGCCGACAATACCGTCATAAGTTGTTCTACAACTGGATACCATTTAACCCAATTCGCGCATGACAACATCTTCTTCAACAACACAGTAACAAGCACTGGCCGTGGCTTCTTAATCGAGAATTCGGCAGTAAACAACATAATTGAAGGCAATACCATGAATCTCAACACCGATGGTATCTATATCGATGATCCCACCACTACAGGCAACGTCATCGGGAACAACACCATAACAAACAACACTAATGTTGGAATTTATGTTGTAAATGGTGCCCAGGCAATGCTCTACAACAATAACATCACAGACAATGCAGTTTATGGCATTTACATGGACGCCAGCTCAGGTGCGGAATGGATTGTCAACGGCCCATCCCAGGTATTGAACAACCCAATTCTGCTCAATGGCACATTGTATGTTCAGCCTGGCGGATTTTTGGACATGGACACCTCCGACCTGGAGGTCTTTGGAAACATTACGACTACCGGTGGCCTCTTTGAATACTCAAATGGAGCATTGGCCATTCACGGCGACCTTCGGGTATGGGGTGGCCAGATGTGGACCTGGAGTTCGACCCTGACTATGTGGGTCTGGTTCAATGGTGAGCACGAAATAGATGTTCAGCCAGGTGGGAATCTGTTCCTTACCAACAACACGGTTCTTGGGGCAAACAGCACAGCCAACTACGACTTCACAGTTTACGGCTATATTCAGGTGGAGAACTCCACCATAGACGATGCTGGATATGGAGGAGGAGGTAGCCTTGGCATCATGATAACCACAAGCGGTAACAGGATCTATAACTCCAATATTGACAACAGCAATTACGGGGTATACCTCAGCGGTGCTGGAGCCACAGGCAATCTTATTGAGAAGACCACTGTCACAAACAGCGGCTATTCTGGTATCTACATTACCGGAGCCTCTGGAAATACCGTCAAGGACTGCATCATCACAACGTATAGCATGATAGGTCTTTACCTCAAGTCCGGAGCTGATAGCAACACCATTCTAAACAACACCATATCCATTGGCACCTATTCAATGTACATCAATTCCGCAGACAACAACGTAATCACCAATAACACTCTAACTGGCAATAGTCAGGGATTCTGGCATGTGGGAGATTCCCATGGAAATGTCTTCACAGGAAATAATGCTTCGGACAACACAAACAACGGTTTCTTTGCTGGTACCTCCAACTACAACAACGAATTCTATTCCAATACTGTGATGGGCAACGCTTACGGTTTCAAGTTGGATGGCACTGATGGCAACATAATCGAGGGCAATACCATAGGCAACAACAACTATGGGATATTCATAGAAAATCCAGGGGTGAACAACGAGATAAACGGCAACGACATCTATGGTGGGAACTACGGCATCTACCTTAACAACAATGTCGATGTCAGCCTGTACAATAACAACCTATCCACCTTTGCCCAGTATGCCATTATCGTCGATGCAAGCTCAAATGCAGACTGGACTGTTGACCAACCCATCGTGGTGGAGAATGGGCCCATCCAGCTTTACGGCGATATCTACGTAGAGGAACCGGGCTTCATGGACATGGACAATGCCAATACCGTTCTGAACGGCTACCTGAGCGTGGAGCTTGGAGGCACACTGGATGTTGAAGCAAGCGACTTCACACTCAATGAAGGATTCCAGGTTGATAATGGCGGCCTGTTCTCGTACAGGAACGGCGATGCAATGCTCATAGAGGGTCCATCTCTTATATCGGGCACCATGGAGTACATTGGGTCCTATGTTACTCACACAGGCAACGTACGGGCACTGAGTGGTGGGTCCTGGTATCTAAACGGTACAGAGTACGGCTTAAACTGCGGTGGCTTCCCAGATGACCTTGAGTTCGGATTTTACGCATACAGCGGGGCAATGGTGCGCATAGACGACCTGGACGGGGACAAGGCAACCAAGCCTGATGAGTCAAACGTCACCTGGTCCCATGGTGCTGATTTCTTCATATTCACCATCGGCGATGGTGCAACATTCACGATGTATAGAAGCACTATCGATGGTGCTGGCTCATATAAGAAAAGCGAGATATGGCACCGCGGTGTCACCATCAATACCTCTGGAGCCATTATCCAGGACTCTGAGATCTGGTCCGGTGAGTACAGCGGCATCAACCTGAACGGAGCATCTGCAAGTGGAGCCACAATCACAGGGAACAAAATACACGGTAGGCCACTCCCCAATTACCATGGTATATGGATTGACGATGCTGATGGGAACACAATTACCAACAACGAGATATTGCACATGGGCCATTCAGGAATTGGTGGTTATGATACTGACAACAACCTTATCGAAAACAATGTCATAATTGATTCAGACACCGATGGATTGACGTTAGGGCGTTCCACAGGCAATATCGTAAATAACAATGATATCTCCGACACAACGCAGATTGGTATTTATCTGCTTCAGGATGCAAATGGCAATACCTTCTCGAACAACACTGTCAGCAACAGTGGAGGTCATGGTTATTACATGTCCAGCAACAGTGGGAACACATTCACCAACGAAATATCCAAAGATAGCGGAAGTTATGGATTCGGTCTTATCAGCACATCTGACCACACATTCATACAGTGCAATTCGTCCAACAGCCAGGCGCGGGGATTCTGGATAAAGAATTCTGCAGGCCTTACCTTTACCGATCTCCAGCTATGGAACAATGCTGAGATAGGCATGGAGCTCTATTCCGATGTTGATGATGTCAGCATCACCAACGCCCACGTTCAGGGACATAGCATCTACGGTCTGGCCCTGCTCACCTCCAGCAATATCAGAGTGGAGAACAGTTTCTTCAAGGACGATGACACATCCATCTTCATCTCGAATTCAGACAACACCATCATCGGCAATAACACAATAATTGGAGGAAGTAATGGAATCAAACTCACTGCTTTTGCCAACGCTACCCTGTACAACAACGACCTCTCGACATTCTCTCAGTACGCGGTCTTTGTAGACTCCAGCTCGTATGCAGACTGGTTCGTTGACCAGCCAATCGTGGTGGAGAACGGTCCCATCCAGCTCTATGGCGACCTGACCGTGCAAAGCAGCGGCCAGATGGTCGTTAGTGGGTCAGATACATACATCGGCGACAGTGGTGGCGGTGGATATGCCATAACTGTGGAGAACGGCGGTGAGCTTAGCTTCTCTGGCGGCGTCCTGACCAGCGTGGATACTATGTACTACTTCCTCTTTGATGTTTACGGCTTGCTTATCATGAACAATGCAGATGTGGACTATGCCATTGAGGTGCGCCTGTACGACCAGGCAAGCGATGACTCCAGCATTTCCTGGTCCAGTTTTTCCAACAGCCAGCAGAATGGCCTCAATATCGATAATGTGGCAATGACGGTTGATAACTGCACAGTGGACTTCAATCCAACTGGCATATACATTAACAATGGCGATGGAGCCTGGATAGAGTACAACGACATCCATGATAATACCAACTATGGGATTCAGATCGCTGGCGGGAGTCCGATAGTGGCCAACAATGATATTCATGATAACTGGGTTGGTGGCATTGACGTTGCAGGAAGCCAGGCGGAGATAAACTACAACGACATCAACTACAACATGGGCCCGGGGATCTATGCCCAGAACACCTGGGGCAGCTTCAGAATTTGGTACAATAGCATCTCTGGAACCTCTCAGAACACTGGAATATATCTTGATGGTGGCTCCACCGTGGCCGACATCCAGTTCAACACCCTTCAAGAGAATGACGAATATGGCATCTATGCGGCCTACTCAGGAAGCTCGGTCAACATAGCCAACAACACCTTCACAGAGAACGGTAACATGGCTGGTTCAACACATGCTGGCCTGTATTTGGATGCCACGGATGGTGTGTCTGTCAGAGACAACCGCTTCACTCAGAATACCGAGCATGGGATATATGCTGCCAGTTCAGAAGCTACGATCCAGGATAATACCTTCTTTGCAAACGATCTGGTAGGCATCTATGCCCATGACCTCATGTCCAGAGGTCTAACTCTGGAAATATCTGGAAACCTTTTAGATGCCAACGGCCACAATGTTCAGGAGTACCTCCTCTCGGGTGGTGTAGTGCTAACAGATGGTGTCTATGCTGAAGTATATGACAACGAAATAATCCGCAACTCATGGAGCGGTGTATTCGTAAGAGGCAGTGGACTTACCCCATCGATAAGAGACAACTACATCTGCAAAAATACCAACGGCATCACCATAGACCAGGATGCAACCCCAGAGGTGGAGAACAACGATATCTGCGCAGCGAACTTTGTAAATTACTACAACACGACCTCCATGGATGATGATGGCAACAACCATCTAGCAGATGACGGCGTCAATGACATGTTCCATTACTATGCTCTACATGATCCAGATAACGGAGATTGGCGCTTGGATGGAGCCAACTCCTGGTCCGCAGAGCCTGCATCGGCTACACGCGGAACTCAAGATGAGTTCCCGGAGACAGCGCTCCTGGTTGCAAACGAAGGCGGCCTTGACATACTCGACGCTGAATCTGGCACTCTTTGGATGAAGTTCAGCTTCGATTCCAACTATGACTCCGTTTACTCTCCCGAATCGGTCTGGGCCTTTAACGGCACAATATATCTGGCTGAATCAACCTCTGGGCACTTCCCTGGCGTTGTAATAATAGACTTCAAGACTGACACCATTTCAAAGATGGACAGCATAAACAGCGGCCTGTTGTATGGTGGAGACATATCCCAGAGGAACCTCGATAAGGGCTATGGCGCAGGAGTAACCCTTCCGAACCTGCTTGCAGATGAGGTGGAGGCCGTCCATGGCTCCTATGTGAATGGCTATGACTTTGTTGTCGTTGCATCCAAAGAGGGAATATCCATCTACAATAGGAGCGCAAACTCTGCTGTCAATGTAATGATAGACAGCCAGAATGCTGGCATAGATATGGGCTATCCAGACCTCTATCTGACAGAAGAGGGCGAACTTTATGGAGTGGTGAGACAGCCCAATGCATGGGATGCGCTGGTTGTGTACTATGATGCCACCCAACTTCAATCCGATGAGGCAGTATGGGCAGAGAATCTGGACATCTTCTACAATTACACCGGAGTAAGCGGTGTCAATCCATACCCATACATCAACGGCACCGCAGATACTGTGTTCAACACCGTTGATATCGTGGAGGGCAAGTCAACAGCCAATGCCGACGACAACATGATCCATATAGGGACCAGTGACGGCATGACCACCATTCAGGAGTGGCAGGGCAATGAGGCTATGGGCACTGTCAACCACTTCGTTACTGATAATGTTCTCTTCGAGGACGACTTCGATGCCGAGACTCCAGGCCTGCCACCACCAAAATGGACCGAGTTCTCCTTTGGTGGTGCTTCAGCCGTTGTTGACAACACTATGTGGCATGGCTCCTCAGGCCAAAGTGTGAAGTTGGTGGACCCAGACGGAAGTTCTGGAACTCAGATCGAGGCCTATCTACCAAATGGCGGCGCCCAGCGAATAACAGCTTCACTCGCTGCAAGAGCTTCAGTCACGAACGGCTTTGCAGAGGTGCTTGTCCTGCATGGCGACACCAGTGGATTCCTTTTCAGGGTTGTTTTGAGAAATGACGGGAATATCTGGTACAATGATCTTAACGGATGGCAAGCTACTGGTCTCAGTTATAATAATGGAGAATGGTACGAGTTTACTGTGGTTGCCGATGCAGAGTCTGACACCGCCAGCCTGTATTTGGGTCCGATGCCGTTAGTAATAGATGCTCCCATATTTGGCACCAACTATTTCACCTACATGTCGTCAGAGACCGATAGCCAGGTCTCAAGCACATATTGGATAGATTCAGCATACATCAACTTAACAGCATACGGCATACTTAGCGGCTCAACGAATAATGTGACCAGCATTGCGGCCACCTCGGAAGGCGACCTTACCCTGGTTGGCACCAACGACAACAACGGAGGAGGCGCGGTTACCTTCATTGGCCCGCCAACCGGTATGTTCTATGGCGCAATAGACACAACCACCGACCCAATGGCTCTAGCCAGCAACGATGTAATTTCAGTTGTGATCGGAGAGAGCCAGGGATATGTCGCTGCAGTGGATTCAGGCGTTACCCACATGGGCCTATCCAACAAAAACAACACTGGGATATATGTGCAGGATGTCTCTGTACCACTGATCCTTGGGAACAACAGCATCTATCACCAGACATGGGGCCTGACCATCATCAACTCTCCCCAGGTAACACTGTGGAACGGCAACTTCACGAACAACACCGAATGGGGCATATATACCGAGCCGGGTTCGTCGTCTCTCACCTGGAACATCGACGGCTCCTCCACGGCATGGGGCAACAACCTGACGCTTAGGGCTCAATTGACCATACTAAATGGTGGCAACCTGCTTGCAAGCGACTGCTCACTGGATGTAACCAATATTTCTGTGGACCAGGGTGGGGAACTGAGCTATGAGAACAGCATGAACACAGTCAACATCAATGGCTTCCTTCATGCCAACGGCAATGCGAAGTTCAAGAACTCCAGAGTTGTGTTGGATGGCAACGTGACAGTGTTTGGCACAGGCAGAATTGACCTTGAGGGTGCGACCCTGGAATTCAACTCCGGTTACGACGGACAGTTCATGATGAAGGTGCTATCCAACGGCAAGATGTACATCCAGGATAGGGACCTTGACCCACTGACCACCTATGACCGGACCATTATCCAGAGCGGCACTAACAACGCATATCTGTTCATTGTGGAGAACAACGCCATATTCGAGATGCGCAACTCAGAGATGAGGAATGTAGGCTTTGACACGGACTCAGCCTGGTTTGCAGGTCTGCTGATAAATTGCTCTAACGCAATCATCGAGAACAACCTGTTCGCTGACAACCTTGTT
>JAUVCJ010000291.1 GCA_030595765.1 Thermoplasmatota archaeon
GCCGAAATTCGTCTTTGGGAACGGTGCGTTCATAGACGCTGAGATCCCAAGTGCCAGCAGTATCCTGGTCTGGACAGGGTCAATTATGCCGTCATCCCATATTCGAGCAGAGCTGTAGTATGGGTTTCCTTCTTTCTCGTATTTGAGCCTGATGGGCTCCTGTATCTGGTCTGCCTCTGCGTCTGAAAGTATCTTCCCTTTGCGGAAAAGCTGGTCCTTCTTGACTGAAAGCATGACATCAGCGGCCTGCTCACCGCCCATCACTGAGATCCTGGAGTTGGGCCACATCCATAGCTGTCTTGGGCTGTAGGCCCTACCGCACATCCCGTAGTTGCCAGCTCCAAAAGACCCGCCGATTAGCACTGTGAACTTGGGAACATCAGCGTTGGCAACCGCCATCACCATCTTAGCTCCGTCCTTTGCAATGCCGCCAGACTCGTACTGGCTACCTACCATGAAGCCTGTGATGTTTTGCAAGAACACAAGAGGTATCTTTCGCTGGCCGCACATCTGAATGAAATGAGTGCCTTTTAGCGCGCTTTCAGAGAACAATACCCCATTATTGGCCAGTATCCCAACAGGATAGCCCATGATATGTGCAAAGCCAGTGACCAGAGTTGTACCATACAGTTCCTTGAACTCATGGAACCTCGAACCATCAACCAATCTAGCGATTATCTCCCTTACATCATAAGGTATCCGCGAATCTGCTGGAACAACTCCATAAACCTCTTCTATCGGATACAGCGGTTCTTCAGGTGGCCTTAGACCCAGGAACGATTTCGGAGCGCGGTTCAGGTTCTCAACGATGTTACGGCATATCCGAATTGCATCGTGGTCATCCTCAGCCATATGGTCAGTCACCCCTGAGGTTCGACAATGCACATCAGCCCCGCCAAGGTCCTCGGCGCTGACCTCCTCTCCTGTGGCTGCTTTTACCAGAGGCGGGCCAGCAAGGAATATAGTACCATTGCCCTTGACTATTACAGTCTCATCTGACATCGCTGGCACATAGGCTCCGCCAGCTGTACAAGAACCAAGCACCACTGCGATCTGGGATATCCCCCTGCTCGACATCCGGGCCTGGTTGAAGAAGATCCTGCCAAAATGCTCCCTGTCAGGGAACACCTCGTCCTGCAATGGCAAGAATGCGCCGCCAGAGTCCACAAGATAGATGCAGGGTAGATGGTTATCCATTGCGATCTCCTGGGCTCTTAGATGCTTCTTGACCGTCATGGGGTAGTATGTCCCGCCCTTGACCGTAGCATCATTGGCGACGATCATCACTTCACGGCCATGGACAAGTCCAACTCCAGTTACCATGCCAGCACAAGGCGCATCGTTATTGTACATGTCATAGGCAGCGAGGGTGCTTAGCTCCATGAATGGAGTGTCTGGGTCAACAAGCTCGTCAATTCTGTCACGTACCAGGAGTTTGTTCCTTTCCTTGTGCTTCTCCTTTGCACCATCGGTGCCGCCACCTTGAGCCCAGCTCATCTTTTCTTGCAGGTTATTGAGCAGAAGCTTGTAGTGCTCCCTATTCTTCTTGAACTCCTCACCGCTAACGTCGATCTTGCTCTCAATTACTTCCATGCGTCTCAAACCTCCTTCAATTTGCTCTCTGCCTCATCCTTGGTAACATTCATGGCCTCGTCCTTGGCTTCAGAATCAGCCTCATCCTTGGCTCCAGAATCAGCCTCATCCTTGGCCTCGTTCTTGGCTTCACCCTCGGCTTCAGGATCAGTCTCGTTCTCGGTCTCGCTAGCCTCGATTGATATAAGCAGCGTGCCAGTGTCAACCAGCTCGCCTACTTTGGTGTTCACCTTGACAACGACCCCAGTAACTGTGGCCTTGAGCTTGTGCTCCATCTTCATTGCCTCGACAGCCATCAAGACAGTGCCAGGCTCCACAACATCGCCAACTTCTACCTCCAGAAGAATAACCTTGCCAGTAATTGG
>JAUVCJ010000155.1 GCA_030595765.1 Thermoplasmatota archaeon
GACAAGGACAGTGGGGAGACCGCACCTGGCGATTCCCTTGTGGACCTTGAAGGTGAAAGTGAGGGCGCTGGCGATTACTCAATGGAGTTCACAGGTAGTCAGGATAAGGATGAGATGTGCCCGGTCTGTGGGAAGCAGCCGGCTGACCTGACCCATCACTGCGGTGCAAAGTTTTGCTCCCAGTGCCTTAAGGACTATAACACTGAGTTCTCTGAGAAATATGGAGATGAGGGAGGCGAGGTCTGTCCAAATTGCGGAGACCTGATGGATGCAGACCTTGATGATGTAGGACTGCAGACCGATACCCCCACAGACCTTGTGGATTCTGACTATGATGCCGCCAATACCACACCGCTCACAACCTTTGAAGTTGATGACCCTTACATTCGCCTGCCCAGAGAAAAGGACATAACCGACGATTATTTCTACATCAAGCTCCCGCGTGAAGAGGATATCCAGGGGCCTCCGATCGGTCAGAACCGCGCCCCATCTTCCCGAGGTAGGAGCACCCGACATGAGCCTGCCAATGCCTCTCGAAGCAGGGCAACCAGCGGCAGACAGGGAGGATCATCCGGCCGCACCCAGTCTAACAAAGGCAGAGCACCTGCCAAGCAGCAAGGTAGGCAACCAAGGCAGCAACAGCAACCAAGATCCCGTGATGACCAGTACGATGATGGGTTTGACGACCGGGACGAACCTAGAGAGAAACCGCGCCAGCGCAGGGAAAGACCCAAGCCAAAGGATGACGACTCGATGTACAGGCTCTAGTGGCTCAATCTATCCATTAACAACCCTGAAGTTATCCTCCAAAGCCAAGCCAACCTGGATGCCTTGAGCTACCACCAATCTAACCGTCCAAAGCCCAAGCCAATCCAAAAGCCTAATAATACACCAAGCAGTTGCCAGGCCAATGGTTCGTGAACTGATATTGAAATATGCTCTTAACAATGCTCTGGGTCATTCAGGCAAGGCCAATCCAGGCTCGATATTGGGCATGATATTATCTCAACGCCCAGAGCTTAGAGCCGATGTAAAAGGCCTGATGTCTCAGATACAGCAGGTTGTGGCAGAGGTGAACGCACTTGGCCTGGATCAGCAAAAAGAGCAGTTGATGGACATTGCACCTGAGCTTCTGGAAAAGAAGAAAGCGGCTCCGCCTCGTGTTGGGCTGCCTGACCTTGCTGATGTCGAGGATGGTGGCATTCGCGTTCGTTTTGCACCAGGCCCCTCTGGCCCGTTGCACATCGGTCATACCAGAGCGGTTGTGCTCAATGACGAGTACGTCAGGCGGTACGGTGGCAAGTTCATACTCAGGCTCGAGGACACCAACCCTTCCAAGATCGACCTTGAGGCCTATGACTCCATACCTGCTGACCTTGAATGGCTTGGGGTGAAGGTCCATGAGACATACATCCAAAGCGATAGGATGGAGCATTATCATGGTACTGCCAGAAAGCTTCTGGAGCAGGGGCACGCCTACATGTGCACCTGCCCAAACCTGGAATGGCGGGAGCTTAAAGGCAAGGGTCAGGCCTGCAAGCACAGGGAAGCACCAATCCCGGATCAGCTAGAGCTGTGGGATAAAATGTTCAATGGGCATTTTTTGGAGGGCGAAGTGTCGTGCATGGTCAAGACCGACCTGGCTCATCCAAACCCGGCAGTCAGAGATTTTGTGGCTCTTAGGATCGTGGAGCAAGATCATCCACGAACTGGTGATAAGCACCGCATCTATCCTCTCTACAACTTCTCTGTGGCAGTAGATGACCACCTGATGGGCATGACACATGTGCTTAGAGGCAAGGATCACCTGAACAACACCTATCGCCAGGAGTACCTATATGATTATCTTGGCTGGAAAAAACCAAAGTTTATCCATTACGGCTGGGTATCAATTAAAGATACGATCCTAAAGACCTCCGTTATCAAGGAGGGGATACTCAATGGCACCTACACAGGGTGGGACGATGTTCGTGTCGGAACTCTTAAGGCCCTTGCCCGCCGGGGGATCAGACCAGAGGCCATCCGCAAGTACTGGGTCGATGTTGGCACCAAGGAGGTGGACATCCAATTCTCATGGCCTAATCTCTATTCAGCGAACAAGGAGCTTATCGATGATGGTGCTGGCCGTTGCTTCTTTGTGCCGAACCCTGTAAGGATCCAGATCGAGAGTGCGCTTGAGGGTGTGATAGAGGGGGAGGTTGAGGGTGAGATCGAGGGGCAAGACCTGCCTGTAGGTCACCCGCATAGGCATCCAGCCCATCCAGAGCTGGGCTCCCGCGAGATCCATCTGGAGAGTGATGGTTCTAACAATTGGGCATGGATCCCAAAAGAGGAGCTGGATGCCCTTGCCCAAAAAGATGAGTCGCGGATAAGGCTAAAGGATATGGGCAACATCGAGCAGACCGAAGGCGCCAAATTCCGCTACATCGGCAACGACCTTTCCATTCTCAAGCAGGGTGTTGGAGTTGTTCAGTGGGCTGGAAAGGACAATGTCCAGACCAGTGTGCTGATGAATGATGGCAGCCTTGTCAATGGGGCCTGCGAGGCCGAAGTTCTGCTCAATCTCGGGAAGATGGTGCAGTTCGAGCGCTTCGGATTTGTCAGGCTGGAGCCGGATGTTGGGGTATGTGATGGCAAACAAGTTGTGAGCGCCATCTTTGCACACAAGTAATCAGGTTCTCAATACTTATATGACCAGATTCTCAATGCTTATATAACCAGCTGGTGTTCAATGCTCATGCGCCGCTTCATCATTGTGGGACACAAGGTGCCAAACGACGGCAGGTTCACCCTCAATGACCTTGCTGGGTCTGCTGGTCGAGTAGATATCCTTTGCAGGTGCATAAACTCTGCATTCTTTCTCTCTCATGCAATGCGCAAGGAGGTTGAGGTTCAGCTTGTGCTGCCTGCTGGCCCTGATCCCTGCACCATTGTCAGGTTCGTTGGAGCGGAATTGCGTTACCTTAATCCGGACGAGCGGTCAACAGCTGCTCTTATCAGGAACGCACTTCTAAAACGGCCTGGGTCTGCTGAGATCCCTTCCACTCCTGGAGTCTATGCAAGACGCGGAACCCTGGCTGTTGCTCTTGAGTCTGTAGCCACTAAGAGCAAGATATTCTTACTTCACGAAGATGGGGAGGACTTTGCTAGCGTATACGTATCCTCTGACCCTGCCTCATCCATGAGCGATGACTCCGATTCCACCTTCCTCTTGGGTGATAACACAGACCTCAGCCCTGACGAGCTGGAGACGCTAGAGCGTTTTAAGCACAAGCTTGTGAGTTTGGGATCCATAAGCTACCATTCAGACCACTGCATCACTTATCTGAATCTTGAGCTGGACAGAAGAGCTGATATGGTATGTAAAAAAGCACCGTCGTAGTGGCTCTAGGTAAGGCTTTTTGGTGGGATCAAAAGCTATTGTTGCTATTACGCAACTATTCTTGCCGCCAGCAGAAACAGAAACGCTCAGGTTCTAATTCTCAGCCTTTTCCCACAGGTATTCAAAAAGAGTGTTGCACCAGTTCATGAACATCTCGTCCTGGCTGACCAGTACTGTGTTGATGTCAATGTTCCCGGACAGATCTGGAAGTGCCAGCCCACCCCTGGTCTCGGTGAATTTCAGAGCGAATCTGTGCTCAGGTAGGAATCTGACCTCGATGTTCTCAACTGCATTGTAGGCTTCAGGTATTTCTGTACCGGTCTTGTAGATTATCCTTACAGGAATTCCCTCATTCGCCCTTTTGAGATTCGTATCCACCACAGTTTCCAGAGGTGATTCGGATATGAGATTGATGAATTCCTCTGCCTGGATGCTCAGTTCCTCAACCATTTTTACGTTCTTGAAGACACCTTCACTGAGCTGGCAACGAGTTAGCATTGCTAGGCACTGAAAGTTCTCAGGAATTGCCATTATCTCGTGTGTGTTGAAGTAACTCTTGTGGGTGTGAATAAACTCCATCTCTTTAAGCATAAGCAGGATGCTTTCTCCAAAATGCGTGAGGTAGTAATGAGTATCGGCTTTTTTATGGACAAGATCGGCATCGACCAGCCTGTCCAGGTGGCGTGAACCTTCGGCAGTTGTGATGTCGAGCCTCTGGGAATGGTGGGATAGCCGCAGTGGTTCGTTCTTCAGGATGTGAAGGGTGGCCAGTCTATCCTTATGGGATAGCTCGAATAGGAGTTTACCATGCTCTACAATGCCATTCTTATCCAATTCTCCCATGACCGTACCCTCCATTTTTCGACAATCAGTTTGAACCGAAATCATTAGGCTCAATACAACAAATTAAGGAATGATTTCGGGCTATATATAGTTACCTTTGTCGGATTTTAGCAAACACTAATGAACCAAGAGAACAACTTTGAAAATAGTCGTCGGATATAGAACTGCTCAATGACAAATATGAAATAAACGGAGGAAAAATTATGATGATAAAAGAGCCAGTCAAATCCACTTCCATTCACTCAAGCAAGGCCAATACAACAGAAAAGCCAGCTGTAACAATGAATTCACGTCTTCTCTAAAACTCTAGCCAGCCTTACAATTGACGATTATTTTGCATAAACATTAGATTAACCTTTTCAACTGCGCTCTCCGAAAATGAGGGCAGGAGTGGCCATCGGGTGGCTCTGAAGGCCGCTCTTTTTTTCTTAAACCCGATACAATGTCAAAAGATCTGCAATGCTAGTTGTATAATGATCTAAGTCTTCTGTGATGGTAGTTGAATAATCGTCTTAGTCCTCTTCAATATCAGTTGTATAATATCTATGCCTAAGTAAGCAGTGGTGGTTGCCCAACATTGAGCATGTCCAGAGTGAACCTAAAAGAGATATTGCTGCCGTAGTTGTGGTATACGCACTCAACTAGAGGGTGAGTTCTTCGCCCTTATCTACGACTATGCGCACAGGGGTCGGGAGCTTCATGCCGGCCTTACGGAGGGCATCCTTTGCCACTAGGAACGAGGCTTTGTTCGTCCTGATTGTGATAAGCTTCTGATTCTGCCTGACCCTGGCGGCAGTTCCAACACACTTTCCAAAAGCGCCTCTCATACCATCAGAGACACGGTCAGCACCTGCGCCAGTTGCCTGTTTGTTCTCTCTAAGAACGTTATGTGGGTAGATCCTGATCTTAAGGTGATAGTTCTGAGTTCCAGCATTCTTTGAAAGCTCTCTGTTAGCTGCGATACGAGCCGCTTCTAGTGCAGTATGTCGTATCTGGCACAGTTCTTTTCCAAGAAGTGTGAGCTCGATCGGAAACTTTCCAGACTTGTTTCCTGTCTCGAATTGCATGATCCTGTTGTGGGGTACTCCACCCATGTATTTTCTGCGGGTATAGGCTTGACCCCGAATCTGTCTGTACATGCAGTTTGGTTTTCGTGACATAGGACCACCATCTAAGACGTAGATTTGCCTTATTGAACAGCTTATATTTATAGACTACCCCACAGGAGACCCTGCATTATCTCTGGTGTCCTCCTCTTTTATCACTCTTTTTCTCTCTTTTATCTCTCTTTTTTCATAATATCTTGCTGCTATTTTATATATTTCTTCATGTTTCTTCCTGCTATATACCTTTGTTTTCATACGATTATTTCATGCGCCTTTCTAATTTTCATTGGGATATCTTTATATATGGGTTAGCCTTGACCTAACTAATGGCGGCAGCCCTTACCCAGCGTGACCTGGACTATCTAAGAGCGATCTATGTTATAGGTGGTACCAACCAGCCTGTTAGCCCGACTAACCTTGGGAAGCGCCTAAGCATATCCAAGGTAACCGCCTATCAGAAGATGAGACGGCTTGAATGCCTAGGCATGGGCGCTTATCAGAGAGGGATGGGTTTGCTTCTAGGGGATGTTGGTATCGCTCGAGTAGAGGAGATAATCCAGCGTCATCATGTCATCGAACTTCTGCTGACCAAGAGCTTGGGAATATCCTGCTCCGAGGCCTGCAAGGAATCAACACGGATCCAGTTCAATCTTAGCGAGGACTTCATCCAGCTGGCTTTTAAAAAGATGGGCGAACCTGATAATTGCGAATGCGGATGCAAGATAACTCCTCCATACTCAGAATC
>JAUVCJ010000256.1 GCA_030595765.1 Thermoplasmatota archaeon
CATCACAGCCCAAGGCTCCATGGATGCTCTGCAATCCGCATGGAAAGCCTGTGGGCCAGAGCTTAGGACATATATGGACGGGGTGAAGAAAAGCTATAGAGCAATGTTCCGGGATGACTTCATTGAGGTCATTGAGGTAGAAGCCATCCAGTAGAACCTGTAGTAAGAGGCCTGTAGTAAGAGTATTGTAAATAGATTATAGATTAGATGCTCATTGGTTAGGTGCATCAATACCAGGGCAGGACCAGAGCAGGCACGTAGCCATTGGTCTTGCCTAGCGATACATTGACGGCGAGGGCATTGACCTTGCTGTCTGCTTCTCAGGCGCGGTCTGCTTGTGAATCGTCTTGAGCTGGGCCTCTATGCGCTCGGCCTCGGCATATAGCGGCTTTGCATCTATCTTGATGTTGAGAAGCAGCGCATCTAACACCTCGATGACCCTGGCAGCGGCCCTTGCATCAGGGTAGTCGGGGCGGGCTTCGGCCAGTAAGCTGATAACTCCAAAATCACGCCTCTTGCCTTCGTTGAGAAGTACACCAGCCACACCGGTGATGACACCCTCCTCAAAAGCGCTAACCTCCTGGTCTTCCAGAAGCTTTCTGGCCTTCTTGGTGCTTCCGATGCCATAGAGCTCGATAGGAGAGGTTTCGTCCTCATCGTCCTCATCGTCCTTACCGCCTTTCTCAACCGCCTCAACTTTCTCAACTTTCTCGACCTTCTCAACCTCTCCATTGTCAGGTATGTATACTTCTCCTTCTTGGTCTTGGGTTGGCATCTTTGCTTCCATTGGCACCTGAGGATCCTTCTGGTCTCCTTCCTCATCTTCGCCTTCCCTGTCTATCACAAGACCTTCAGGAGATATCATAAGGGAACATTTCTGCTCGATCGCCCAGTCCAGCATGGTGCTGGCAATGGGTTTGACCAGGTTCGGTGGGGGCTGAAACTCAGAGATAAAACAGACTATCTGTTCTGGTCCACGCTCTTCGGACAGCACCTTCTCACCGGCGTATATGCGCACTGGATTCAGAGGTTCGGAGTCCCTGACCAGCGAAACGGTTGGGAAATATATCGAATCCATAATACCTATCTGCTTCAGCTTCAGTGTGTTGATCAGATAATTGGCAACAATGGAACTTACCAGACCCACACTTGGGAATCCATCAATAACGACTGCTCCCTTCAAGTCCTTGCGCTTGAGCTCATAGACCTTTATATCTTCCATAATAATCGCCGAATCCACAACTCAATCTGCCTACTTAAAGATTGTAGTGCAGGTTTTAAAACCTAGGAAAGATCAATATTAGGTCATGGAAAAGGCCATAGAAAATATCAAGACCACAAACCCAGTCGCATTGTAATGGCTATTGCAATGGCCATTGCAACGTCTATTGCAACGACTGGTATATCCTACAACCGAAATAGTTAACTGCACTGGCACCTTGGTCATACCCATGATCATTGCCCTGACTGGCACACCTGGAACTGGCAAGAGCGCCATCTGCTCAATTCTCTCAGGTAAAGGGCACACTATCCTTAGTGTACTGGAGCTGGCAAAGGCCCACGACTGTGTTGTCGCTGTGGACCCCGATAGGGGCAGCAAGGAGCTGGACATAGACAGGTTGGCAAAGGCGCTGGCAAGCAATGATTGTAAAGAGCCATATTTGGAAAATGCCAGTTGGAAAACATCAAGTTCACTCATAAACACAGAGAAATCAAGAGTGCCTGAACGAGCAGGCAGACATGTAGTGGTGGATGGGCATCTCTCACACCTGCTCCCTCTTGACGGCATACTGCTACTTAGATGCAGACCTGACGTTCTGGAGGAGCGACTTGTTGCAAGAGAATGGCCCAAGCTGAAGGTGCAGGAGAACCTGGAGGCTGAGGTCCTTGGTGTTATTGCAGGAGAGATAATGGAGAACATTGAAAGCACACCACTAATTTTGGAGCTTGACACCTCCAACACATTGCCAGAGCATGCTGCAGCCGCGATCCTGGAGACCCTGGATCGAACAATGGCGATGAAGGATGCCCTCCCCCAGACAACAGCGGAGCTTCCTAGTACAGAGTCCACCTGCGAACCCCGAGGCAGCACCCAGACACAGCCCTCCATAGACTGGCTAGACGATTTTGAGCACATACTTTTCAGGCCGGGATAGAGAGGAGATACCTTCCTAGCTGTCTATCTACCTATATGTTGCTTACTTGAAGTCAGACTTGACCCTGTTTTCATCTTTTTAGCTGCGTTTTCAATCCACCCAATCTCTGGGAAAATTTCATATCCCACAGGAGCCTTCAGGTTTTGGGGGCAATTTTCATGACTGATGCAGGCGAGAGGTTCAAGACCTATATCCAGGGATTCGACGAGATGATGGAGGGAGGAATACCAAAGGGCTACATCACCCTGCTGGCAGGCTCTCCAGGAACCATGAAGTCCTCAATGGCCTTCAACATGCTCTACCAAAACGCACTCAAGAACGGTATAGAAAGCGTCTACATCACCCTGGAGCAGAGCCGTACAAACCTTCTGTTCCACATGAAGAGGCTGGGCATGGACTACGAACAGGTTCAGGACAAATTGCACTTCGTGGACATCGGATTGCTCAGAAAGAGCATGACCGGAGTTTCAGAAGGGCCGGCATGGATCGAGGTCTTCAAGATGTATGTGAGCAACCTTAAGAAAAACCTCGACTATCAGCTTCTGGCTGTAGATTCTCTGCCTGTGCTAGACCTGCTGGCCAGGTTCGAGGATAGACGCACCGAGATGTTCAAGCTATTCGAGTGGTTCAGGGATCAAGACCTTACCACCATTCTCATCGCCGAGGTTG
>JAUVCJ010000110.1 GCA_030595765.1 Thermoplasmatota archaeon
GCAATGTCACCTTCAGGCTTGAAACGGTCGGGGCAGAGAATGAAGAGGCTCCTGATGCTTCGTTGCCCAATGAGGATGTCATTACATCGAAAAAACCCAAGTACTAAGCTACGACCTACGAGGACAGAATTCTGTCAAGGGAAACGAAGCACTAAGGTTGAGTCGGTTCAGAACTTTCTTCCTTTTTTTTCTCTTTGTTCTCCTGCCTTCTTCCACGCCATACAAGAATTATCGGCAATGCGAATATCGAGAGCAAGAGGCTATAGGTAATTGTGATCGCGGTTATCAGGCCAAACTGGCGAACAACAGGCATTGGCGAGATTATCAGGGACAGGAACGCCGCTATTGTGGTAACTGCTGATATTATCAAAGCTGAGCCAGTATGTAGCACAGTGGAATGTATGGCGTCATCAGCGCTGGCACCCTTGTCTACCTCCTCCTTGAACCTTTCCATGACATGTATCGAGTAATCGATGCCCAGACCAATTGTAAGCGCTGTTACCATTACTGTCAGGACGTTGAGTGGGACACTTATCACATACATCGTGCCCAGTATCCAGATGGAGGATGTAACCACTGGTATCGTTGGAAGAAGACCAAGAATAGCGTTCCTATAGATAAGAGCGACAACCAATGCTGCCATGATGACTGCCAGAATGGTGGAGTTGATCATGTTCTGCTGCAACGATGCGATAACCTGAATGGTCATGACCATCCCACCGGTCACGGTGGCAGTGGCCCCGGATGGAAAGCCTGCCTTCTGCACATCTTCATTAAGCTCATCATAGACCCTGCTGGTCTGCTCAGCGCCATCAGAGTTCTCATAGACCCTGATGATGGTTGCATCATAATTGCCTCCGTCCCTGTGAAGGACCTTCTTGACCCTATCTCCCATGGTCAGGTTAGAGAACTGGTCCGAAACAGTTGTGTTGTCATAGATGTGGTCAAAATATGCTCTTACATCAGCATCGGTGGTCTCGGCTGTAGGGTGACCCAAGTTGGATAGGTTGTATTCAATGGCCAGTTCCGGGTATTGGCCTGTTAGCAGGGTGGAGAGATCTGCTATGCTTTCCGAATGGATTTGTGAACCTTCCGAAGTTTCCACCTTGACCAGGTGTGAATCATCTGCCATTTCGTCCTGAACTGATATCACGGAATTGAAAGCCTCGACAGTGGAAAGGTCCGTTCCTTCCACCAGTACATAGGTGACGGTGTAGCTGCCAGCCTCGAAATCTTCCCGCAATGCATCAGCTGTCAGGACCGAATCCCATTCGGGAGGTAGAAAATCCTCGATATTGAACTCCGAAGGCACCAAGACCGCGCCATAGAGACCAACAACCGATATTGCCAGTATCAGTACTGCCAGTGGTTTTGCATGATTCCTGACCACATTGGATATGCCACACGATAGCCTGTAAGTTAGGCTATTCTCTTTCTTTTGAAGTTCTTTCGTATTCGAGAGCGCATGCAAGATGAGGGCCGATTCGTCCGGTACAGGTTTTTCAGCCTTTCTCTCCCTCATCCCGCCATCAGCGAGATATCGCAGGGATGCATAAAGGGTTATTGTGAGCAGGAACGCATAACTAACCCCGATTGCGCAAGATATGCCAAAATCCCGGATTGGGATTATTGAGGAAGTAAGGTTGGAAAGGAAAGCTATCACAGTTGTTATGACTGCAAGCAATACAGCTGAGCCTACAGTGGTTATGGCCACGCTTATAGCCTCACTTACAGACAAACCTTTTGCCCGCTCCTCCTGGTATCTACGGGAGATATGAACTGAATAGTCTATCCCCAGGCCTATCACAAGCGGTATCACCGCCACCGCCATTGCAGTGAAGTTCAGGCCTATCAGTTGCATGGTCCCAAGTGTCCATACCATGGTGATGATGAGGGTCAGTATTGGCCATGTGATGTAGGATAACTTTCTGAAGCTAAACGCCAGTATCAATATCATCAGGCCGAAAATGCCACCGATAAGGATCCTGTTCGTCTCTCCCGAGGCAGAATCCACGTCGTATGCCAGAATGTGCTGGCTGGTATGGCGAACCGTAATTTCATCAAAGCTCATCTCATCCACGGTTTCCCTAACATGGTTGGATAGGGCTTTGAGCTCTTTTGCGGTCAGAGTGCCATCCAGTTGAACCACTATGATAGTGCTTAGGGCATGGGTGTGATGGTCAATATCAAAGTCCGAAGAGAGCAAGAACGTTACTAGAAATTCAAGCTCATCCAGGGTGGAATTGGAAAGGGTGATCTCGCTGGAGGCCGCGCCCAAGAAACCGGACAGGTCCAGTGTGCCGTTCAGTATCTTCAAAAGGGTTCCAGTCCACCTATTGATGGAACTGTCATCCACGTTGCCCACAGTCCAGTTCTCGTTTATCTCGCCCTTGGAGGTATCGATCTTGACAATTACATCCATCAGGTCCACGAAACTGACTGTCATATCGACCCCATCGATCTCCTTGACAGCCTGGGTTATCATATACTGCTCACGCTGGGCATCGATGGTGAGAACATCTTCCTCTCTGTTATCCTCATGAACCAGAATAAAATGAATTTGAGCATCCTCACCAAAATAATCCGCAGCCCTATCTGCGGCCAGGTTCATATCGGACTCAGGCTGGAACTTGTCGAAATTGGTCTCGAACTTGATGTTGGTGAGCTGCACCCCAAAGAACCCTGTCATGATAAGAACCAGTACGATGATGACAAGCGGACGATCCTGAACCCCTCTGGCCACCCCTCCAAGAAGGTTCGAGCTCACTTTAACACCCATCCGTATTACTATTATTCAGATTCAATATCCATCACTCTAATTTGTACCGCTCATTGCAGAACGGGCATACAAAAAGCATTGGCTTCTTGGTCACGGTCATGAAAGAACCCTTGCTACAGTTGGGGCATTTGATCTCGGTGGGCTTGCTCGGGGCGGCCTTCTGCTTCTTACTAGGTTGTCCACCGTCTCCTTCGCCCAGCATCGCGTCTACCTTGCTGTCGATGTCTACATTGCCATCAAGCTCAGGTTCATCATCGGTTATCACAATGGCATCACCATCACCCGAGCTGGTCGCTGCTGCCGCCTCGCCTGATGCTATGGTCACGCCGCCTTTTGACACGACTCCAGAGGTTTTTGGCTTGGGTGTCGCCTTTGTTCGAGCCTCCTCATCCATCTCGTGCTCTATTTCATGAACAAGCTTTCGGTTCTTCGTCACCATGACCAGAACAAGTACAACTATCAGGACAATGACAAGCAAAGCCACAGGCAAGAGCAATTCCGACATGGCTGGAGGTGGGTCCCCTCCTTCTGGCTGAACAGCCACGGTCTGGGGAGCCGTAGTGCCATACTTGGATGATACTGTGAGTGAATGATCACCCTCACCAGATGGTGTCCAGTCAATCACTTCCGTTCTGGAAGCGCCTGCTGCAACTGCTGGAATGGTCACGGTCTCGACCAGAACATCGTCGTCATAAAGAGTAAATTCGATTGGTTGAGGCATTGCCACGTTGCCGTTGTTGGTAACGGTAATGGTAACAACGGCCTCCTCCCCATCTTCAGGAGAGGTCGGGTTCACGTCTATGTCAACCACGATATCAATGGTACCGACTTCTGAAAGACCCAGTGCTGCTATGAGGTTCCTGTCGTAATCATAGATCTCGATAAGGACTGGCACAGCCACATTCTCGTTGTAGTACTCAAGTGTGTAAAACCCAGTATCTCCTTCCTCGTGCTTGACAACCATGGTGGTGTAGCTTCCCTTTGGAGTTGAGGTGGAGCTCTGTTCGTAAAGAACCAGGCTCTTGACTGTGCGGCTATCGGTCGCTGTGGTTGTAGATGGGGGCTGGTTCTCCTCCTTCATGGTGATTTCCTTAACAACATTACCAGATATGGTCCAGGTATCCATGACGACCATGGGAAACTCGTTCTCAGGCTCAGGATTGGAGTATATTGATTCACTATCAACTGTGGTGGTTGGTATCAGAGTGGTTCCCTCGGTCACTGAATGAGTCTCGTCCTTTAGAATTGCAAGGTCGGTCTGCTTTCTCCAGGAAGTCCTGTCTGTGGTGGTGATGACCTTATCAACTCCAAGGTCTAGCTCGCCTTCCTGATGTATCTCAAACCTGTATGAATCAAAGGTTCCAGCAGATGTGGTCAGGCTCTCAATGGCTGTAATATCTATTG
The DNA here is from genome assembly GCA_030595765.1 of Thermoplasmatota archaeon. GTDB lineage: Archaea > Thermoplasmatota > Thermoplasmata > JAUVCJ01 > JAUVCJ01. The sequence continues at coordinate 4,184 of JAUVCJ010000110.1, forward strand.
ACATGTCATTGATGGGAAGTACCGAAATTGCCAGAAGCTGCTGTGTGCCCACGTCCTCGTACTCAAAGTGGTCGCCTACTGCAACCGCCGTGAGGCTATCTAGGCTAGGTCTTGAGCTTTGGGTGGAGTAACTCTGCTGCACATTGATCTTCATCGAGTCTGTGAAACTGTCCGAACCTGCTTGAGCCCTGATGTTGATGGCGTGCTCCCCATTGGATACAGAGGTAGTGTCCCAAAGAAACGACCAGGTACTCCATGAATTCGTGCTTGTAGCACTGGTCCATGCCCCGGAATCTATCTGGTACTCCACGCTTGTCAGGGGGTTGGTCATGGGTCTGGTTATACCTGAAATGGTAATTGAGCCAAAGACACTCTCATACTCGCTGTGAGAGGTCAAGAGCACCAGCTTATCTGGAGCCAGGTCCAGGTATCTTCCATCGCTTACTTCCTCTGTAGAGATCGCATTCCATGTAATGGAAGAATGTGTAATTCCTGAAAGTTGTGCGTTCTCCATGAACTGGAATGTCACTGTGTTACCGCTCTGCTCGATTTTTATACCCTGGGGTGTGGTTGAAGCTCCACTTCCGAGCTTGGAGCCCTGAGCTGTTATCTGGTTTGCTGTCCACTGGGCAACGTAATCACCTATGTTAGAGCTTATTAGTATGATATACTGGACATCCGAGTCCGATGGGATGTTGGCACCAACAGTGATTTTAAAATGAAGTTCATCATCAACTGGGAGTGCATTGCCAGTATCCTCGATTATCTCCAGCTCCTGGATATCGAGGTAATCGTGCCCGGTTCCCTTGACAAGAGCGCCGCTATTCTTGGCGATCAAAAGATCATCTTGGGAGTCATATTGCACATCGATGCTGTTCTGCGATGCGCTGGTTCCCATTGGGAGCAGAACCGAAAAAAACAGCACAACAACCATTAATCCTATAACTTGTTTTAAATGCATTTTGCCCACTCCAGAAGTTATTTTATGACATTCGTGCCAATTGATATAATACTTATGGTAAACGTAAGTACTGGGTAAACTGCACACATTAGATAAAATAGAAGGCCTTCACAACCTTCAAAAGTTACATGCGCAGGCACGAATGCAATACTATACCATCAGATACACCACAAAGAAACCGATGACCAGCATCAGAGTCATGGAATGGGTATGGAACCATGTGGAGTAATGTGGACGCTCACTGGAGTCTGCAAGCCGTGTTAGGGATTTTCTTAGATACAAGATGCAATACACGCCCCAGACCACCAGAGCTAGAAGCATATAACTTTGGGTCTTGATGAGGCCAAGCCATATGAACAGGACGATCAGGGGATACGGCAACAGGAAGGATATCACCACCACTGCAAATGCGCCGCGGACACCAAGTACAACCGGCAGGGTCTTTGCACCGTGTAGCTTGTCACCAGGCAAGTCATGGAAGTCTTTGGTAGTCGATGCTCCCAGAAGAAAGAAGGTCAGGAGAAGACCAAGGACCCATGGTGTGGGGTCAAAGATATTTCCGAACACACTCCAGCCTGCAAGGAATATCAATAATCCATAAGATAACCCGATTACCATGTTGTTCAGCACGAACCTCTTTTTCAAGCGCACTGGCGGCACTGAGTAGAGCAGGGTCAGCAAGACGATGGCCAGGACCAATAGGCTAAATGCTGTGTTTACGAACATCGACCTGAACAGGCCAAAAAGGTAGAGGAGCATTGCCAGGGAATATGCATCATCGGTGCTAAGAACACCAGAAGGGATCGGGCGATGTGGTCTGTTTATTGCGTCAATTTCTGCATCATAAACGTCATTGATTGCATGGCTTGCTGCAAATACCAGGAGTAGCGAGGAGCCGGCCTCGATAAGCGTGAAGTATCCAGGCCGCAGTGTCAGGAAAGGATAGCTGGAATTGATAAAGAACAGCGGAAGGGAGTCGCCTGGCTGGGCGATGGTAAAACCCATGAAAATTGCAACGATTGCCGCTGATGCCGGAAGTATCAGCTTCATTGGCTTCATCAGTTGTAGCAGGGCATAGATAATGTTGGAGCGGCTGCCGCCGTTGCCAGTGGTAGGCTTCACAACTGGGGCAATATCATCCTGCTTTGGGGCTGGTGCGGGACTGGCATCAGGGGTCACGAATTTTCCGAAGGGGTATGGAGCCTAAAAGGTATCGCTTATCGAAACAGAGTGGTGATCGATCGAGCTTGGGTATTCGAGCTCGACCTGACGACAGATTTAACTATGTTTTTTCCCTATCACCAGCCATACGAGGGCTTTGTTTGAAGAATGAGTATGACGTGGTCGTAGTGGGAGCCGGGCCTGCAGGTCTCTCTTCTGCCAAGACCGCCGCCGAAAATGGTGCCAGTGTTTTACTGCTGGAGGAACATCCTGCCATAGGCGTTCCTGTTCAATGCGGTGAATCTCTGATCGTATCGGGCATGGACGACCTAGGGATGGAGCGTGAGGACACCTGGTTCACATACTATGGGATCCGCAAGCTCAAAGCCTTCTCGCCAAACGGGGTCATGGCTCAGGTCATTGTCCCTCCAGAAGAAGGACAGTTCGTTGTGATGCTGGACCGTAAGGTCTTCGAAAAGAAGCTTGCAGTTCTTGTTGCTCAAACAGGAGCTGAGGTTCAGACCAAGTGCAGAGCTACAGGAGTGCTCAAGGATGGCGACAAGGTTGTCGGGGTGCGCCTCTCGCGCTTCGGAGTGGAACACGAGATCGCGTGCAAAGTTCTTATAGCCGCAGATGGCCCACAATCCAATGTGGCTAGATGGGCAGGATTAAAGGTCCTTGACAAGGTTGCCGACTTCGATTCCTGCGCCCAGTACCAGATGGCGAACGTGAAGTTTGAGGAGGATGCGGCAGAGCTCTACTTTGGAGAGATGGCGCCGGGTGCTGGGCTTTGGATACTGCCAAAAGGCAATGGCCTGGTCAATGTAGGGCTTGGGATTCTCGGAGGCGACTCGAGAACCGCAATGGAGTATCTGGATGACTTCGTCAATAAGGATGAGCGGTTCAAGGATGCATCCATAATAGAGGTCAATGTAGGGCCTGTACCAGTAGCTGGCACCATCCCAAAGATGTATGGGAACGGCATACTGGTGGTTGGCGATGCTGCCGGCCAGGTCAATCCCTTTACAGGTGGCGGCATGAAGTTCGCGATCAACGCCGGCATCAAGGCTGGTGAGCTTGCAGCCAAAAGTGTCAAGGCAAAAGAT
>JAUVCJ010000119.1 GCA_030595765.1 Thermoplasmatota archaeon
TCTTACCTCGGCTGTAATTCTTGCCTTTTGAAGTTGTTTCATGAGGCGAAATTTTACCCCGCTTGATGAGCGTAATATGAAACTCCTTGACGGGAAGAAAAACCATGATTTGCTTAATGCCATCATGGTATTTGTAGTTGGTTGTGGCCACAACTTTTTGTTATACTTGACTGCTGTGAAATATCATGATTGGCCTTTGCTTTAGATTCCAAGGAGAGGATAATCTTATACTTTATAAACCATAAAAAATCATGCTCCTTTCCAATGTCGAAATGCAAAAAGGGTTCATGCGCAATGTAGCTCATTTTCATTATCTCCAACTTACATTGTGGAACGGTATAGGACAAAACTTTTTATCAATGCAGGACTCTTTCAGGGGAGATGACAGGCGAGGGTGGGCATCCATGCCCTAAATGCGAGGCAATAATGCAGCAGTCCAAAAAGCGCCCTGAGCTTTTCAGATGCGGTGCCTGCCAAAAATACTTCAAGATCAAGCTTCCCAAGGTGACTGCTGTTGTCAAGAAGAAAGTGATCCCTTCAGAGGATGTCAACTCGTTCATGTCCTCCCTAACTGAAAGCCAGCGAGAGCGAATGGACTCACAGCTGGATATCGAAGCTTCTCTGAACCTAGATGATGAAGATTCCGAGAGTGGGCTGGATGCTGATAAAGAGGGCGAGCAAGAAGCGGCGGCATCCCAAGAGGAACCCGAACAAGATACAACCTCCATTGACACATCTCCTGCTGACACGTCTCCTGAAGAGCCTATCCTGGTCGACACCATTCCTGATGAGCCGTCCCCTGAGGAGCTGGCTATTGAGGAGTCAGTAATTGCAGAGCCTGAAGAGGATGCATTGGTTGGGCTGGTCCCAGAGGTCTCAGCAGCTGAAGAGACCATTACCGATCCTGAGGAACTCTATACAGCCGACACAGAAGATGACACGCTTTTGGGCATAGACATGGTTGGCATGGACGCAGATGTTAAAGATGCCCAGGATGTTGAAGATGTCCAAGAGGCAGAAACGGCAGATGAGTCCGAAATTGGAGACCTCGATGACCTTGATGATGATCTGCTTGCAGATATTGACATGATCGGCGTGGATACAGATGAATCATCTGAAAATTTGGTTGCAGAAGATACCAAAATAGCGGATGGTACGGAGCTGGGGCTTGAGGAAGAACAGGTGGAGGAAGAAGTAGAACAAACTCCGGCTGTTGAAGCGCCTTCTGAATCTGAGCTGGAAGCAAAGGTGGATGCATTGGTAGGCCTTGACATGCCAGAAGGAGGAGAATCTGCGATCATTGCTTCAAAGGTTGAAGAACCGACCACTGATGTTCCATCTACACCTGTGGTTGATACATCGCCTACTCCCTTGGCTGACACAGAGCCAGAAGAAGGGGAAGAAGAGCTTACAACAGACCTCAAGATCATTGAGGATGAGCCTGCTGTGGAAGAACCAGAGCCAAAAGAAGTGAAAAAGATAGAAGAAGTGGGAAGCGGCAAGGAAGATCAAAGTCCAGCAGAGCTAGGTTCCCTAACAATAACACCAGATAGCTATGGGGTCAGGTATAACCTGGACCTCGACGTCATTCTTGATAACGTATGCGTGCCAACTTCTGTGATTCAGCAGATACAGAATCATCTGAGAAACGGCAAGCACATCCTTCTCTACGGCGCGCCTGGGTCTGGAAAGTTCGAGCTGCTCAGCCATATTAGCGCCCAGATATGTGGTGAGACAGTTTCTCAAGATAACAAGGCTGAGGATAACTTTACAGTGTGCAGGCCAGGCCCTTCCTGGGGAGTTAGCGACCTGCTTCAAGGGGAAAAGAAGGGTGAAGTTGGACAGCTCATCAAGTCCGTACAGATATGCCATGAGACCGCCGATGCCGCTCAGATCCCGCATTACCTCATCATCACCGGCCTTGGAAGAAAACGGCTGGATGAAGTTCTACCGGAGATCAACAGCATACTGAAAAGAAGAGGCGAGATACCATTATTGAGTCAGGAAGAAAACAGAGGCAAAGCCCTGTGGATACGTGATGAGTACAGGATCCTGCTAAGTCTGGATACATACAGCCATAAGACCCTGCTCGAACTTGGTGAGGAGTTTGCAGGCCTGTTTGCGCTGATAGAAATGGAGCAGCCTGACCAGAAGCTTGAGATGGAATTCATTACCAACATGGTCAACGAATCGATATAGCACCTTTGAAAGGGAGAATAAAGCATGCCGGAGCAGGAAAAAGTAGCGGAGCAGGATGCAGATCCAGAAGAGCTGGATGCTGACGGCTTTTGGTACAAGCAAGAAAAGATCGCGCTCTACATATGCACCGAGTGCGGAGCACTACTTCCAGAGAATGCTGAATCATGCGCAGTTTGCGGTTCAGCCTTTGAACAGGAAGAGGCAGATGCAGCCAGCGAGGTAAAGGTTGATCTTTCCGAGTACGAATGCTATCGCGACTTTCTTGACGACGACGATACCTGCAAGGAATGCCAGATACGTGTGCAGTGCAAAGAAGCCAGCGAGGAAATGGACGCCATCGCTGATAGCATGGGGAACGAGGAATGGAAAAAGGTTGCCACCCATCGTTGCATAGGCTCCTATAACAAGCGGGACAAGGGCTGCCGTGAGTGCGACCCTGTCATCAGGCAATTCTGTATACATCTTTTCCAGAGGCTTAAGACCGATAAGGAGCTCATCAAGAAGGAGCCGGACATCGCCGATATAAAGTACGCAAGCCGGTATGTCATCCGAAAGTGGGCACGAAAGGCTGAGGTTGAATTCGATAAGGACGACATCGAGGTCTCAAGGAAGGCTCTTCTGGATGCGCTTCACCCAGAATGGATGGAGTTGGAAAAGGCTCAAGATAGAGCTATCGAGAACGGCATTACACTGTTTAAAAACGATTCTGACCTAGAACTTCACAAATGTTTTTCCAAGCTAATGGACTTCGTGAGCAGGGATCAGGGGCCACCAGGAAAGCGAGTATCAAGCAGAGGTGTCCGGTCTTTTAGACAGATTGGCTACAAGCATCTGGCAGATTGCATGCGCTACACCGCGCTGGCTAGTGGACCATACTTGAAGGAACGAGCCCTTGAGGATGCCATCATTACCCAAATAATCTCCCAGCTACATGGACTGGAAAATGGAGAATACCAGAGCCTGGCGAGAAAAGCTAGGGACGTCTTTGGCGAGGACTCGGTTGTGGCTGCTAGACTTGAAAGGCTAACCTCCTGATCCGCCCCCTATGATGTTTATTGCTCTACGCTGTTTGTTGTTGTTGGTTCTTTGTTATTGATAGTTTGTATTACTGTAATGTTGTCGTAAAAAAACGTTGCTAGCTTATGCTCGAATCATAAATATCATGATAATTACAAAATAATGGAAAGAGAAAAGGGAAAAAAGAAAGGCTTCACCCTCCTACGCTAGCTTGCACTCTCGTTCAACCTAGAGCAGAGGGAGAGGTTAGGCGCATAAGCGCCCCTTGCGAAACCGATCCCTGTCTAACCGAACAGAGCGCCGAGTCCTGCGACTGCCTCTTCTTCAGAGACACCCTCGTCCTCTTCGTCCTCTGGTGGCTTCTCGTCTTTCGCTTCGCCTTCTGGAGCACCGGCAGCGGGAGCTGCAGCGGCACCAGCCATTGGCATGGCAACTGCTGTGCTCATAGCTTCCTCGATGTCTATGCCAGAAAGCGCAGCCACTAGGGCCTTGCTCCGAGCTGCATCGGATTCCACGCCTGCGGCCTTGAGCACATTGCCCAAAGCATCCTCGGTGATCTCCTTCCCTGCGGAGTGAAGGAGCATCGCACTATATACATATTCCATTGGTCATACCTCCATATCATCCAAAGAGAGCTCCAAGGCCGGCTGCTGCCTCATCCTCGGAAACCTCCTCTTCATCATCGTCATCCTTCTCCTTCTTCTCATCAGTTCCACCGCCACCCTCTGCTAAAGGAGCAGGGGCTGGAGTACTAGCAGCACCGGTTTTCAGTGCTTCAAGTTCCTCGTCCAGGCCGCCATCCATCTGGAGGGCGACTGCGAACATTTGGCCATGGGCCTTTGATATTAGGAGTTTGATGGTGTCAGGTGTCGGGTATCCGGCAAACATTGCCAGGTTGAAAGCTTCCATCTTGCCCTTCATGAGCAGTGGTTGAATGGATGTTGCTGTCGGGAAGGCTGTGAACACGCACAGGTTGAGCGCGCCTGATGCAGCCTGCTGGATTTGCGAATAGATGAGGTCATCATCCACTCTAAGTAATTCTTTGTCGAATATGGTGCCATCCTCATAGGTTATGAGGAGGTCAAGGCCGACCGTGATCGGATATATCTCAAGCCTGGTCAGCATCTGGGCAACAACACTGGGAATCTTATCTCCTTTGTTGACCAGAACTTTGTCCTTCTTGATCACTACCTTGCCGTTCTCGATGGCTGCCGGGATGCCAGCCTTCTGCAGGTCTCCTACGATGGGACCCGGCTTGAAGGATGTCTCCCCCTTGGTTACTCCGACATCATCAGGTGCTATCTCCCCGCCTTTGGCCGGGGATGCTGTTTTTGTTGCTTCCATTTTCTTGAACAGCATGAAGGGGTTCATACTACTGGCAATAATTCCCACCTGACCATTCAGGTGATCTGCCAGGCTTTCGAGGCCTTTCTTTGCACCGGATGCATTAACGAGGGCCTGTGTTATTAGTTTCTTTTTGGCAACACGAATGTCTGCCTGTCCACGAAGCCCTTTGCGCATTTTCTGCAGTTGGGGGCTTGGAATGCCATGAACATCAACTAGACCAATGACCGGGTTATTAACCATCATCTGGGTAAGCTCTCGAACGGCCTGCTTTTTCCACTCTGCTACGTGTGCCATTCTTTTTCACCCCTACATCAACTTCACTGATTTGCCCATGCTGGTCTTGACATATACGGCTGCAATGTTATTTTTGCCCCGTTCCAGTCTGCCAGTCACACGCTTCATGATGGTCTCGATGTTGTCTGCAATGTCCTCAACTGTCATTTTCTTGGTCCCAACAGGGACGTGAAATGTTTTTCTGTCCTTGGAGCGCACCCTTACCGTGTTCTTCAGGTTCTTCACCATTGGCCCAGGATCGGCGGCCGGTGGTATGGGTTTGGGCATCTTGCCCCTAGGACCAAGCACCACACCAAGTTGCTTGCCTATTACAGGCATGAGTGGGGCTTCGGATATGAAATGATTGTATTTATTGGCGAACTTCCTTGCTTCTCTCTTGTCCCCGGCCAATTCTTCGATCTCATCAGGGGTGATCACGCGGTCGGCTGAAGACTTGGCTTTAACTGCCAATTCACCACTTCCAAAGACAGCGATCAATTGCTCCTTTCCCCTACCCTTTGGCAGAAGAACCTCCTCATCAATCCTGTTCTTTGGAATTGAAAGATCCACTTCCTTGATGTTAATGGCCAGCTCAATTGTTTCCAAAAATTTACGGGGTGAGGACTGGCTGATCACGTCCTTAACTACCTCGATTGTCTTCTTGCTTGCCAAATTCATTCCTCCTGTAGTAATGACGGGACACCTTTGCCCCTCCTACAGTTCCAGATGGAGAATCCCGATTATTGCAACCGTTTATAAAGCTTACGGATTTTAGGCTTTTTCCCTTGATGCCAAGAAGCAGGGTAGCTTTCCCGACGAAGCCGAAAAAACTATAATAACCCCAAACCTATTACGAGGAGACAAGGTGCTTTCCATGAAAAAGTTCGCTACTGAGCTGAGAGGAAAAACAGTGATGACCAATGACGGCCAGATATTGGGCATGATAGAGAATTTTGTTGTAGATACAGCTTCTGGAGAGCTCCATCACGTCCTGGTAATTCCTGCTGAAGAGATCGAGCCCAGACTGTACAAGACCGATGCCCAGGGTAGATTGGTTCTGCCATTTAACAACATGAGGGCGGTTCGAGACGTAGTGGTCATGGATTTCGCCTGAGACGTTGTGGGTTTATCGTGGGTAGGATTTTTATCCCAAAAGCGTACTGACCAATTTGTATGCCGACCTATTTGGTGCGTTATGGCGAACTTGGATTGAAGAGCCAGCGCGTGCGCTCTCGATTTGAGCAGATAATGCTGGATAGCATTCAACAAGGATTCATACGCTTAAGAAAAGAATGTCTTCTTTCATCAGATTGGGGGCATGTTTACCTTAAAACTGGAGATGCCCAGGCTGCAGAACACATACTATCGCATACCTTCGGAGTTGTATCGTTTAGCAGAGTGGAAGTTACCACTTCCGACATTCTTGACATACGCGAATGCGCCAGAGATATGGCGGCTAGAATTATTCCAAAGGGCTCAAGCTTTGCAATTCGCGGAAGACGGACAGGTCAGCATCCATACACCAGCCAAGAGATGGCGGCAAGTGCAGGCGAAGAGGTGCTGGAAGGGTTGCCAGACCGGGAGTACAAGGTGAATCTAACCGACCCCGAGTTCGAGCTATTCATAGAAGTCCGCTCAAAGGTGGCATATCTGTATACCACCAAGATACCAGGCCCAGGTGGGCTCCCATTAGGAAGCCAGGGGAACGCCGTAGCCATCATTGATGGAGCCAACTCGGCATTGGCATGCTGGCTTATGATGAAGCGTGGGTGCAGAGTCTACCTGGCTGCCCTGGAGGGAACCGAGGAATGGGTAGAGGTTCTGATGGGATGGGACCCGTCCATAATCAGGGAATTTTCAGTACCCGATAATCTTGGAAAGCTCGCTCATGAATTTATCCAGAGGTATAGGGCCGAGGCAATTATTGTAGGGAGCCAACAGGGTGAGGATTTTTTAGCTACAATTGACGATCGGAATGTGCCGGTATATCATCCAGTGATAGGTATGGATGAGGAAGAAGTATCTAAGCGCCTGAAAAACATCATAGACCTTTGATCTATTATATGAACTTGCAAGATGTATCAGATGAACTTGCAAGATCAATTATATGAACTTGTAAGATGTTGATCTTAGCTTATCATAGGGGAATAGGTTTAAGTCCATCCCCTCTATTGCCGGAAGGGTGCCCATGAACTTCAAGGGACGCAACATAGTTTCGATCACGGATCTTAGCAGGG
>JAUVCJ010000203.1 GCA_030595765.1 Thermoplasmatota archaeon
CTGGACTTAAATTTTAGCCTGCTCAAGGGCGCTTGGAAATGCTGTTCTGAGAACGTCGTGAGGATACTTTGCCACAGTCAATACAAATTCCTTTCAATCCTCTTCATCCTCAACAGGCGGACGTGGAGGTGGTGGAGGCAATGGGGTGTCGTATGGTTCCTCGTCCAATGGCTCTCCGCCGATTTGTATATCTGCAGGGGGGGCTAGTGGCGGTGGTGGCGCTGGAGTGTCTGAAGGTGGCATATAGTGATCCTCTTCCGGGTAAGGCGGCGCTAAGGAGTCTGGAGAGTCTGACGAGCCTGAATAAGTCATATCGGGATCTTCAGCTGGGTAAGGCGGCGGCGCTGGTGGAGGTGCTGTTGGCGGTGTTGGCGGATACATTGGTGGTACTGTTGGATCTAATGGATCTGTAGGAGTGATAGAGGGATCTGCAACAGCCAAAGGGCCTGGTGCCGGATATCCAGGGGTCTGAGCTGTCGGCGGTGTATCACCATAGTCAATTGATCGAGGGGCTGTTGGATAATAGCCTGGCATGGTCTGGTTTACTGGGGTGCCGTCTGGATTGAACCCGGATGCGGCAGCTGCCTCTTCGGCTCTTTCCCTTGCGATGTCATCAGGTGTCTTGAAATAATCTGCGAACGCGATGATCTCCATTGCGCCAGCAGCAAAGAACAGGATGGCTGAGAAGATAAGCATGAATGCTCCGATGCCTAAGCCCCAGGTCATGCTCACAGTGCCATAGCCTCCAAGCGGGCCAGAGAGATCTCCTTTGACCGGATTGCTTGCAAGTAGGCCCAGTATCGAAGCCACCTCAGGTGGAGCATCCGAGGCAACCTGGCTTATAAGGTCTCCTAGCATGCTGATTATGATTATGATGAGAAGCACTGGCATCATGGTCTTGATCCCTCTGAATATCAGCTTTGTACCCACTTTACGGGATTTCTGGTAGCCGATGGTCCCGAAAAGGAACATCCCGACCCCTGCCAGGAATATCCAAGCAAACGGTATTGGAAGCCCTACCATCTGGACCATGCCCCCACCTGAATCCAAGCGATTGAACTGCATCCCATTGACTCCGTCAAGGGTCAGCACATCCACTGGTCCGCCTGTGGTGAAGAGGCCGGTGTTTATGTCCAATGTGACCGAGTACCATGGAAGGAAGAAGCCTATGATGGCCACTACCAGAGCTACGATGCCAAGAATTAGGCCGATGCTTTTAGCGTTAAATCCATCAATGTAGAGGAATGGGAGCAGGCGTGGGCCAAGCGTGCCCTGCTTCTTTCGTAGACGTAGCTTGAATAGCATCTTAACGAGTAGAGATATGGCCATCATGCCAAGTGTTATCATGAGAAAGTTCGCTATGTACCAGTTGATCTGGAAGTAATTTGAGTCTCCCACCGTAAGTGTTTGAGACCATCCTACTGGGTCGCTCCATCTTTGTCCATCCTGGAAAAAGGTCGGGCCTAATGGGCCACGGAGCCCGAGAACCCCGGATTCAGCCCCTCCAAACTCTCCCCAGTATCCTCCAAAGTCAAGCCATCCCTGGCTATCAGGTCTGTTGCCGGCTCCAGGCTCCCCGATCATGGTGATGGTGTAATCATCAGGGCCAAGTACGGTTCCAGCATCTGAAAGCTCATCGTTAGCTAGACCCATTCCGCCTTCGTATGAGCGCATGTAGTTGGCGTGGGCTCCAAGAGCCACGTAGGCCTTGGGATGATTTCCATCCTTTTCGATTAGCGACCAATCAGCTATCATTCCGGAAAGATGCTGGGAATAGGATGCAGTGATGGCCTCATCTCCGTCTCTGACCTCGACCGTTATCATCTCCCAGTCCCCTTCATGGGTGTTCATCGGCCCCTTGTTGAAAGGATAGTAGAACCAGTACTGGATGATGTTTGCCGAGCCTCCAGAATAGGTTGCTGGAAGAACTCTCGCGTGAACCACGGGGGGATAGCTGGCCTTGTTGGCCACAAAATGAGTCTCGATTCCAGAGTCCTCGATTGTCCCAAGGTCGTTATCAAGATAGTAGTTATCTGAGCTCACTGTAAGTCCAGATATCTCGGCCATTGTGGGGTTCTCTGATATGACCCTTCCACCTTCTAGGTCTGCCCTCATTAGTGTGGAGTGGTCAAGCGCATATTGGGGTGTTATCGGGTAAAATACATCGTCTGGATGCATGTATAGTATAGGAGCGAAGAGCTCAGCAAGACGGGTTTCCTCTGCATCACTGATGCCATCGTTGTCCATGTCCATGGTCTGAGCCTGAACCACTGGAAATGCAAGAGGGATTATGCCCACAAGAATAAAAGCCAGCAGAATGGTTGGAAGCGCACGAGTTCGGCTATTTCCAGTCATAATAGCAGTATTGAGCATTGGGATATAATTGTGTCGGAAGCGAATTTTCCCAGCACGGATGGTAAAAAACTTACCAGCAAGGATGGTTGACAGATATGGTAGAGCCGAGGCACCCAAGAATCAAGTTTAACCTGGAACGTTTAAATTCCGGCTCGTGGATGATTAGACCATTTCCAGAACCATTGCTCCATCGACTCTTAGACGGTGCTGTGCCATAAAAGACTTGTGAGCTCTCAATCGTTCAGGGCCGCTCTTAGCAGACTCCAATCCCGCAATAAATTGCTCTTTCCACTCATTTTCAGGCATTGGTCTTAATCCTGCAGGGACATCTAGGGAGCCTCCCTGATCCTGTTTTGCAAGATGTTCTATGTAGGGCAGGAGTGCGCTTTTTACCAGGTTGCCCATAGATAACTCTTTGAAACAGTGGAGCAAAAGTTCGTCTGCTAGGTTGGCCATTCCCACACCCTTGCGTGATAGATATCGCAATCCACCCAGCAGGGTCTCTGCAACAAAGGGAGGATGAAGTTCCATATCTTTGTTTATCAGCTCAAAAATGTTTTTATACTTAGAAAGAGCCATTTCCTTTGCTAGGTGGGGGGGCAGTCCAAGCTCAGCAAATATATTTTCCACCTCCCATGTAGGAACTGGTAAGCCTGCTCTGATGCTTTCAATCCACTTGCGGTCCAGAGGAATGGGTGGTGAATCGGTGTCAGGGTACATTCTATCTGGGCCTGGAAGCACCCTCTCGAAGTCTGTGGTACCGTCTGGAAATGCTTGTCTGGTCTCATTTGGCACACCTAAAAGGGCTTCTTTGGCTCTTGAAAGTATTTCCTTTGCGGCGGTATTAGCATCTTGCTTTAAACCCCAGACCAGTACAAATGTACCATCTTTGCCTAGGCCCAATTGCTTATGAATGTTTCCCATGGATGATTCGGGGAATCCAAGCGCTGGCATTTCCTCCATACAGATGATGTTCCTTGGTGCATCGGTTAGGACCGACCTTCGGGGCCTGTGCCGTTCCGAGTCCAGCCCTAGGCAGGCAATAACACGCACACGACCTGAAAACTCCCGAATAAATGGAACTCCTGGCTGGCAGTTCTTGCTCATGAGGCCTCTAAATCTGGGTAGGGGTATCGCTAACATTATGACGTCTTCCTCGAAGGCAAGGCCGAAATCGCCCTGGCTGGCGGCTTTAAGCTGCTCGGTGACATCCAGCGGCTCTCCTTCCAGGTCGGGGTCTGTGATCTTCCTCTTCAAAAGCTCATCCTTGATCTCAAGCAGCCCCTTCTGGCGCATGGCCTCAAAGTGAACCAGTGCTTCCATCCATGCAAGTTTCGGTACACCCTTAATCTCGATGCGAGTGCCGCCTGTAATGCTGACATTGACATCCTGACGTGTGGCACCCTGGCCTCTGGTGACGTGGCCTGTTGCTCGCATGAGCCTTCCTAGAAGCTCTGCCACTTCCTTTAGCTCAGTTGGGGTGTGCATGTGCGGTTCTGTAACAACCTCCACCAGTGGAGTGCCCAGTCTGTCAGTGCGATAAGTGATCTGGTGTCCTATATCGGACATTTCTCTACAGGCATCTTCTTCCATTGAAAGCTGGATTATTCCGATATCGCGCCCTTTATAAGGTACGCTTCCCCCGATGCCGATGATGGCTGTTCTCTGAAACCCTGTGGGTATCGAGCCGTCCAGATACTGCTTGCGGGTGATATGCAGCTCGTCAGTAATGGAGCAATCAACCTGAAGTCCGATCTCCAGGGCGATCTCAAGAGCCTGGCGGTTAACTGGGAACGGTGGAGTATCATCCATCTCGTAGGTGCACACATGCTTGTGGAACAGCTCATAGACAATCTCCTTACGGGTCTTTAGTTCCATCAGGGCTGTACCGTCATAGGTCCCC
>JAUVCJ010000151.1 GCA_030595765.1 Thermoplasmatota archaeon
TCAAGGTCTGCTACCAGCACCTCTCCGCCCCAAATGTTGCCATCATCTCCGTAACCACTACCGTCCAAGCTCAGGCATACCATAGGCTCCTCCAGTCCTGCATCCAAGATCAGAGAGGCGGCATGAGCCCAGTGATGTTGAACCTCAAATAGCTGCACCCCAAGCTCCTTTGCCCTTTTTTTTCCTAGCCGGGTTGTGGAATACTGCGGATGCATATCGACTGCGATAGCATCCAGGTCGTGAAGGCCTAGAAGGTTCCGAAGGTGATCCACTGTTTCTTCAAGGAACCTTAGTACGTGATAGTGACTTGTGTTGCCGATGTATTGGGACGGAAATAGCCTCCCGTTCCTTGAAAGTGCAACACATCCATTGCGCTCTGCACCCAATGATAGCACTGATGAATCGTGGAGAACCTCGAACGGAGATGGCACATACCCACGAGATCTTCGTATGAACAGGCTGTTGCCGAATTGGGGCTTTACAAGCGAATCATCCACCCTGGCAACTATGCTCCTGTCATGAAGCAGATACCCATCCAGTCCAAGCTCGAGAACTTTTGGGTTCTTGATCAACATAGGCTCGCCCATAAGATTTGCAGAGGTCAGAACTACCGCATCCAGACCACTGTAATGGAAAAAGAGATGCTGGAGCATGGTGTAAGGCAAATAGATGCCAACATGACCAAGGCCAGGAGCAACCTCTTCAAGCCACCTAACATCGTTATTTATCTTATTGAGGTTTTTATTGAGATTTCTCTTCTTTTGAAGCAATACAATGGGTTTCTCCTTCCCCTCAAGCAGCTCCAAAGCATAAGCATCGACCTCTGCCAATTCCCTGGCTGCTGCGATGTTCCTTGCCATTATTGCAAAGGGTTTATTCGGCCTGCCATACCACTTGCGCAATTTGCCAATATCCTGAAGCCTGCACATGATGTGTACGCCACTCCATCCCTTCATCCCAAACAGTCCACCACCCTCCACCATTTGTGCAAACTCCTGCATCGGGTGCTCCACTTCCAGTCTCTTGCCATTTCCTCCATGAAGTGCTAGGCTTGGGCCGTCATCAGAGCATGATATGGTCTGGGCATGGAACCTACGGTTAGATGGGTCTATGTACTCACTCAGGCAAGCTGAACATAACTCGAAGGGCGACATAGCGGTCTTGGGTCTGTCATATGGAAGCCCGGATATCACACTGTAACGCGCTCCGCAATTGGTACAATTGGTAAAAGGGTAGAGATACCGCCTGTCTGTGGGGTCGAATGCTTCTGATAGACAATCTCTGCAAACCGCGCTGTCTGGTGGAAGTGCTGACTCCCGGCTACCAGCGGCGCTTTGTAGTATGAAAAAACCAATCGGTATCGATTCCTCCCATGAGCCTGTCTCAATTTTCCTTATGCTAGCCAGAGGCGGGAGAGCTTCCTTTAGCAGTGTAATAAATTTGTCAGGGTCGCAGTCTATAACTACCTCTACCAAAGCGCCCAGGTTCCTGACGAAACCGTTTGCCTCCAGCTGCTGAGCAACTTTAAACACTGTAGGTCTAAAACCAACCCCTTGAACCACCCCGAATATCTCTAAGCGGTGTCCGAACTTCTGCCCTGTAGCAGCCATTTCAGTTGAATCCCATAAGCTCCAGCAGCTCTGTAAGCCCCAGGTCGTGCTTGGCATCGGTAAGAATGACACTAGCTCGGGGGTTGACACGCCTGGCATCACTCTCTATTATGGCAGGGTCCACCTCAATGAAGCCAGCCAGATCCACTTTGTTGATAACAATGATGTCTGCAGCACCAAATATCACTGGATGCTTGCGAACCATGTCATCACCCTCGGTAACCGAGATCACGACTAGGCGTTTCTCTGCTCCCAACGGAAAGTCCACAGGGCATACAAGATTGCCAACGTTCTCGATGAAGAGCACATCCACAACTTCGGGAAGTTCCTCTATTCTGTGATGTATCAGATGAGCCTCAAGGTGGCATTCCTTGCCGGTATTGACGTTGATGGCAGGCAATCCTCTAGCTCTGAATCTCTGGTAATCGTCGTCCCCAGCAACATCGCCTGCGATAACTCCAGGATTAAAACCTCTATCTACCAGAAGTGTGGAGAGCTTCTCGATCAACATAGTCTTGCCTGAGCCAATAGAGCCCAGAAAATCAAACGCCCTGATGCCTCTTTGTGTCATCCACTCGGCATTTTCCTGGGCAAGCTCACGGTTTGCCTGGAGGATATCCAGCTTCATGTCAGCCTCCACAATTTTATGCATGCGATGTCGATTGATAGTGAACTACTTAAATCCTGGGCACGGAGCAGTTAATATCTTGGTAAGGTGAACTTCTTGGTAGGCAAATATAGGGCTCCTAGCAGGCACATATAAGGTTCTTAGTAGGGATATATAGGATTCTTAGCAGGCAGACGTAGGTTCTTAGTAGGGATATGTAGGATTCTTAGCAAGCACATATAGGATTCTTAGAAGTTAGCCAAGTAAGGCCCTTTGAAGTGGGGCAAATAAGGTTTTTTGAATCTATACAAGAAGAAGACAAGAAGAATTTAAAGAAGCTAGATAAGACGAACTCTCCGAAAAGAGTTAATATGACCACTCCTATCCCGCGAACACCGCCAAGGCTAGCTTGCTCAAAAAGCTCATACAATGGGTTTAAATGGCATTAAAGCTGGGATGAAGGGGGTTACGAAGTAATGATAGACTCGGAGGACAAACTAATGTTCCAACCAAGCGAAGATTTTAGCTCCAAGGCTCATATCAAGAGCATGGAAGAGTACAAGAAGATGTATGACAGGTCCATTAACGACCCTGATGGGTTTTGGGCCGAGCAGGCAGAGCAGTTCACCTGGTTCAAAAAATGGGATCAGGTCAGGCACTACGATTTCACTGAGGGCATCATCAAGTTCTATGATGGCGCTACCACCAACCTTTCGTATAACTGCCTGGACAGGCAACTTGAGACCCGGGGAGACCAGGTCGCTCTTATCTGGGAGGGCAACGACCCATCCGAGGACAAGAAAGTGACCTATCGCGAGTTGCACACAGATGTATGCAAGTTCGCCAACGTTCTCCGCAAGAAGGGCATCAAGAAGGGAGACCGTGTCTGTATCTACATGCAAATGCTTACCGAACTGCCAGTAGCCATGCTTGCATGTGCTCGCATCGGTGCAGTTCACTCCATCGTCTTCGGTGCTTTTTCCGCAGACAGCCTAAAGGACCGCATCAACGATTCTGAATGCAAGATGCTTATCACTCAAGATACTGCACTTCGTGGAAAGAAGAATGACATACCAATGAAGACAAACGCAGACAGGGCGCTTGCAAGTTGCCCAAGCATCGAGACCGTCGTTGTTGTCAAGAGGACAGGCAACGAGGTTCCAATGACAGAAGGCCGTGACTCCTGGTGGACCGCCGAGATGGATGCCGATGATGTCAAGGGCGAGAGTCCATACGAGCACATGGCTGCAGAAGACCCACTATTCATCCTCTACACATCTGGCTCCACTGGAAAACCAAAGGGCGTTCTACACACCACAGGCGGATACATGGTCTATACGTCACTCACACACAAGTACGTCTTCGACTACCACGATGGCGACATCTACTGGTGCACAGCTGATATCGGCTGGATCACTGGCCACTCCTACATCGTTTACGGACCTCTCCTGAACGGTGCTACCACCGTTATGTTTGAGGGTGTACCAACATACCCCGATGCAAGCAGGTTCTGGCAAATAGTAGACAAGCATCAAGTCAACCAGTTCTACACCGCACCCACAGCCATAAGGGCACTGATGAAGGAGGGCGACGATCCTGTGAATAAGACCTCCAGAAAGAGCCTAAAGCTCCTGGGAACCGTTGGCGAACCGATCAACCCAGAGGCCTGGAATTGGTACAACGAGGTTGTCGGCAACAGCAGCTGCCCAATTGTAGACACATGGTGGCAGACTGAGACTGGCGGTATCCTCATCACACCTCTGCCTGGTGCCACCCCAACCAAACCCGGCTGCGCAACACTCCCATTCTTCGGAGTCGAACCAGCAATCGTGGACAGCGATGGCAAGGAACTGGAAGGTGCTGCATCAGGTATCCTTATCCTTAAGGGCGCATGGCCTGGCATCATGAGAAATCTGTATGGCAACCATGAAAGGTTTAAGGAAGTGTACTTCTCCATGTTCCCAGGAAACTACCTAACTGGTGATGGCGCCAAGAGGGACGAAGATGGATACTATTGGATAACTGGCAGGATAGACGACGTCATAAACGTCTCCGGTCACAGGATGGGCACTGCCGAGGTAGAGTCCGCACTTGTGAGTCACCCTGCAGTAGCTGAAGCCGCTGTTGTTGGTTTCCCACACGAGATCAAGGGCCAGGGCATCTACTCCTACGTCACCCTAAAGGTAGGCTACGAGTACACCGACGAGCTCAAAAAAGAGCTGCGCAACCATGTTCGCGCTGAGATCGGACCCATAGCCACACCTGACGAGGTACAGTGGGCACCAAGCCTACCCAAGACTCGCTCTGGAAAGATCATGCGCAGGATCTTGCGCAAGATCGCCGAGAAGCAGATGGACCAGATAGGAGACATCTCCACCCTGGCCGATCCTTCCGTTGTCCAGCACCTTGTGGACACCAGATAGACAAACAATCGGATGGGGGGCAGTTTTGCCCTCCACCTTTCCCTTTTTTCTTTTCTCTTTTCTTACCCAACCAACCAAAAAACTAATATCGCCCTCTACTATAATGCGCCTCCTGGAATGGAAGTGGCATTTCAATATTCAATCCATTCCAAAAATCAATCGCACCGTGGGATGCCTTCAGGTATATCTGAATTACATGCCTTTCTTCAAAGCCCAGCTCGTATGAGGAAAACGCCTCGTTTTCCGAGTAAGAACGGGCTATCCCCGGAACCAATCGCACTGCGGGGATAGCCCAGCTCGGTACGAGGGAGGTTATACCGACCGAGGAAGAGCGGGCTATCCCCGGAACCAACTGTACTGCGGGGATAGCCCAGCTCGGTTCCAAGGTTCATTATGACCTTGGCGAGAAAAGGCGCGGGATTGCTAATCCCGTGATGGAAACGTCTCGGGGGTTCAAATCCCCCTCCTCGCGCTTTTTTTTCACTTCGTTCGAAAAAAGCGCTAAGCCCTTAACGACTCGCAAGGCTCGTCCGTTTTCGGGCCTCGCGCTATTCTTTTGTTATTCCAGTAAAAATAATAATGCTCTGTTCTCCTATAAGGTAATCTATAAAGATATTAGGACAAATTTGACTTCACCAAATAATTCAAATGAAATGGATGGGTAGAGGAATACTAATAATTGTGATGTTTCGAGGGAATTGAATGATACGTAATGCAAAAATGGAGGAGCTAGAAAGTATTCTGGCTTTCAGCCAGGGCTTGCATGGCTCTTATATGTCAGATAATCTGATGTTGAGAATGACAAACCAGCTTGACAATGTATTCGTTTCTGAAGAAAATAGCAAACTAATCGGATACGGAGTGGTAAGCAACGATAAAAAACCCAAAGGTAGCATTATACAGGTGGGTTTTCTGCCTAACGAGTGTGACGGAAATATGGAAACAATGCTTACTCATCTTGAGGATCACCTGACCAGCACTGGTTGCACTGCCATTCGAGCCAATGTTCGAAAAAAAAGCCCAGAAGCCAGTATATATCTCCAAAAAGGCTATTCTTTGAAGCTGGAACTGGACCTTCTAGAGTGCCCAAATATCCTGGAACACATTGGTAGTGCTCCTGAGAATGTCAGAGAATTCGGGAAGAGCGGAATACGAGGAGTGCTCAAAACCGAAAGGGAATGTTTTGAGCCCCACTGGCGGATGACAACAATGGAATTTCTGGCCTGGCAAAGATTGGAGGACAGGATATTTTTGGTTCTGGATAACGTAGTTGCTGTTGTGGGATATATTCTCATAAATGTTTGCGAGGGGGATAGCCTGCTAAGCAAAATTGCTGTACTGCCATCCCATCAGGGCAAAGGTTTTGGATCTGATCTACTCAACGCAGGATTAAAATGGGCTCATGATAATGGAGCCAGTACAATGCGCCTTAGCACGGATTCGAATAACTTAAAAGCTAAGAACCTCTACAAAAACCATGGATTTGAGGCCATTTCTCAAGAGTTAGAGCTTGAGATGATATATTAAGTTATTTGTATTTGTTTAGCTGAGGCATAGTTCTTTTCGAAGTAGAAGCTCC
>JAUVCJ010000042.1 GCA_030595765.1 Thermoplasmatota archaeon
AAGAAAAGGGTAATTCCAGCTAGAATAATAAGTTGATACAGCTCTAAAGATGACACTGGTGGGAAAATGGGCTCATCTACAGAATTGAATTCAAACTCTAGAAGGTAAACATCTCCATCTTCCACATATACAAGTCTGTTAGCATAGATATCTACATTTTCATACACCCCATTATCCAATGCATAGGACTGTTCTAGCGTGATATTATAAAGCCAAACATGATTTTGCCCTCTCCATACAATAATGTCTCCCCAAATAGCGTCTACCGTCCCTCCTCCCTCAGAGATTTCTTTCTTTTCGCCTGAGGTGAGATTGTAATAATATCCCATCCATGGGTTTTGGCTTTGATCGTTGTAGATTACATAATCCCCCCAAATCTCTGGCTCCACTTGTTGTCCATAATCTGAAGCAATAGCTCTTTCTTCTCCTGTGTGTAGATTGTAGGCATAAATGTCGGCATCTCCATTCCGATAATCGGTCCAAACTACCCAGTCCCCCCAGATCACGGGGTCGGTCTGCTTAGAGGTGTGTGTGCAGATTGGAAACTCGGTCTGGTTCGTGAGGTTGTAGGCGTAGATGCCTCCTTCAACGCTACCAGTTCCATTTAGATAACCGCCTTCCCAAACAACAATATCATTAAAAATATCCGGAGAAGAAATAGCATCAAATGTATCATTCGTTATGATGTAGGTATGGCCCTTTGTGTCAAGATTGTAGACAAGTAAATCAGGAGTTCCATCGCTACCATCTATCCAGACGATATTTCTATTAGATATTTTTGCCGAATCCTGATAAACATTGGATGACATTAGATTGCTTTCAATTTCAGTATTAAGGTCGTAAGTAAAGGTCATATAATGGCCTAATCTATTATCCATCCAAACAACTGTATCGCCATATAGAAACGGTTTCTTTTGACCAATATTATCATTAGTAATCTGTTTTTCATTTTTGATTATGATATTATCATACCCATTGTCTCCTTTTAATGTGTCGATAATGTTTACAGTGATTAGAATGGATAATAATCCAAGAATAATCACTTTGTTCATTATTTTTATCCTCCAGCCACTTTTATGGTAAAGTCCACCTTTGGAGGCACTGGGATTTTTGTATATTAGATTGTACTCGGTCTTATTGTTTGGCTTATCTAAATGCTGTCGTTGAGGAGTCATTTCAGCACCTTCCAATGTCCGCCTTTTGGAGAACCTACCCTCCTCAAAAGACCCCTCTCCTTGAGCTTCCTGGTATTTTCTTTAATCTTTCTTACTGAGATGCCGACCTTATCGGATAGCTCACTTGAAGACACATATCTGTTACTCTCCATTTCTTGGAGTATTTTCAGTTGATTATCAGTGAGTTTTTCAGTGACCCTATCGGTGACCCTATCGGTGACCTTAGCTGGCGCAAGCTCCTGTTTGACTCTCCTCAATCCAATAGCGAAATTGTGATCGTCAAATTTGAATTCAGGTGGAGGGATCCCGGCATCCGAGCAGGCTTTTCTCATACGCGAGATTCCCGTTCCAAGCTTCTCAACATACTCAGTTCGCAGGAGAAGGGTTTTGATTTCATGAGCTTTCATAAGAGGCTCCTTCCTTTTTCAGTCAGCACATACCGACCTGTTTTTGCAGACCCTTCGAAAATAATCAACCCCATTCTTTTCAAACCATTAATATCTCTTTTTATTGTCCTGCCCGTTACCGTATCAAATTTGCCTTTTATTTCATCTATTTGAATGCTCCCTGTATTTTTAATCCGCATTAACATCCATTTCTGCCTGGAATTTACAGGGACATTTACAGGGACATTTACAGGGACATTTACAGGGACATTTACAGGGACACCAGTGTCCTTATCTTGTTGAGTTGCCTCAGCGCTCTTTTTCCTGGCTGAAATATCGAAATTATGCTTGTTGAATTCGAAGTTTGGCTCCTGAAGTCCAGCTTGTACGCAGGCTTTTCTCATTCGAGAAATGCCAGTTCCAAGCTTCTCAACGAAATCAGTCCTGAGTAACAGGTCAGCCATAAGCTTATTCCTGAGCCTGCTTAGCTTTCCAAAACTTTCTTTATCAAGCCCCTTGGCCAGGCCACCAGGATTGGTCATTCGTAAGCTGTTAATGTGGACCTCTACAACCACATCTCCCATAGTATCGAAATAATCCCTATGAAGCACTGCGTTGACAATAGCTTCCCGATAGAACTCTTCGGGATAGTCCGGAATCTCTTTCCGTCGAAGGCTTTTGATCTCGAATTTCACATCAATATGTCTTGCCACGTATGTGATAGACTCCTCAATATTTCCAATCACACCCAGGTCAAGCTCCTTTCTGTCAAGGATAGTGGCTCTGCTATGGCCAAAGAGGCAGCATACAACTTTGGAACTTTTGAGAAATTTGTAGGGCTCCTTTGCGAAAAAGAGTACTCCTGCATTGGTGAAAGCCATTTCCCTATCACAAACACCAAGGTTGAGAAGTAGCTCTTCCACGTTTTTGGTATCATCAATTTTAGCCATCTTCAGGTAATGGTCGAATTTTGATGTATCAAAATCCTCTGGATACTCGAACCTGGAATTAATCTGCTCATCGAACCTGACTGCCCCCTCGGATACTGCCAAGCTAATGATCTCATCCCTGGCCATCTTCTGAGAATTGGGGCCCTGGCGCAGGTAGAATCCGCTACTGCAAGAATATGGCTTGTTCTTCCCCTCGGGAACATGAATCACAAGCACGTTCTCCATCTCTTCCAGCTTGATATCAATGGGTGGATCGCATTTCCTAGCAATATCCTGAACTCTGGATTTGACCTTGTTGTCAATCCGCATGCCCTTGGCTTTTCCACTGTCATCTACACCAAGAAAGATACGTCCACCTAAGGAATTGGCAAAGGCAACCATCTCTTTTGAGATATCCTTGCTCAACCTTTCCTTGAACTCGATCTTGTATCCTTCGCCGATGTTCAGTATGTCTTTTAATTCCGTCATGACTGCTCATAGTCGTGAAGGGGAAACGGGAATTAAAGGCTTTTGAAGGAACAAATCTGGTCACTCACGGGGGGGATTCGAACCTTTGAATTGGCATATTTTGCGGAATAGCAATTTAAATACTTCTCTATATTAGCAAGATGCCAGTGTTACAATGGAGTATTACTCATTTGCACCAAAAAATAAATAAGAGAGCCACCGGGGGGATTCGAACCCCCGACCTGCTGATTACGAATCAGCCGCAATACCAGGCTATGCCACAGTGGCTTTTTGGGGACAAAAAGCCACTTACTCGGGCTAAAGTCTCAGCCCTCGCAAAGTGGCGTTTATCTCTTTGAAGATAAACACAACCTTTCAACGTGGCATTTTGTGCTATTGTGCTTGCGTATGTTAGGATGTATTGAGTGCGTTAGATTTTGCAAATGGGTGGGTGGTGGGTGGATGGCCAGGTGGGCTACTTGCACTTACATTTTGGGAACTTTCCGTTGTCGTAATGCTTCTTTGAGCGTTTGAGTGCTTCGATGGCTGGCATCTTTTTGCCTGCCAGGAAGCTGATGAGTGCGCCACCACCGGTGCTGATGTGGCTTATGTCTTCTGAAAGGTCCAGCCTGTTTGCAACTGCTGAGGTCTCTCCTCCGCCAATGATGCTGAAGGCTTCAGATTCGGCAATGGCATGGAATATCTCCAGTGTTCCCAAGGAGAACATGTCCAGCTCAAAGACGCCTGCAGGGCCGTTTAGGAAAATGTTCTTTGCCTTCATTATCGCCTGGCGGTAGGTCACGATGGTATCAAGGCCAATATCGAATATGGAATACTCGGTTGGCAGGTTCTTCACCTTGATGTTCTTTCGATTGGAGTTTAAATTGATGGCAACATCTGTTGGCATCATTATCTTTCCTTTGAATTTCTTCAGAAGCATTCCTGCCTCACCAACAAGCTCCACATAATTGTCAATCTTCTTGGCCATGAATTTGGTATTGATCTTGCCTAAGTTATGTCCTGCAGCCATCAGGAAGATGTTGGCCACAACACCTGTTGTCATTATCGTATCCACCAAATTCTCATTGAGCATGTATTTGGCAACTGAGACCGAATCATCTACCTTGGCTCCGCCTAGAATGGCTATGCTGGGTCTCTTGACGTCCTTGACAGCTCTCTGCAGCATTTCTATCTCTTTCTGCATCACTCGTCCTGCCATGCTTGGAAGGACTTCAGGAAATGCTATCAGGGATGGCTGCGCCCTGTGAGCTGCCGAGAACGCATCATTGACATAGAAATCAACTAATGGTGCCAGTTTCGAGATGATGTGGCTGTTTACCAGAACTTCCATATCTTTTTTCTTAAGGACCTGCTCCTCACTATAGAAGCGAATGTTTTCCAGCAACAATATGTCGCCCTTTTTCATGGATTTAATGGCATTTATGGCGGTCGAGCCGAACAGGTCGTCGACGAACTTGACCTTCTTTTTGAGCCTTTGAGACATTCTGGCTGCGTGTTTGACTAGAGATACAAAGTCCTCTTTGCCGGGTCTGCTCTGATGAGCTAACAACACCACCTTTGAGTCTTTTAGCTCCCTGACGGTCTCCAGATGCCGAACTATTCTGGTATCTGCTAGAAGTTGGTGGTCTATGGGATTGATCGGAGAATTGATGTCAACCCTAACCAGTACCGTCTTTCCTGCAAGGTCGAAATCGTCCAGAGTGAAGAACTCCTTGGACATGAGCCAGGCAATCGTGGTGCCCCTATATAAGGAAATCCCTTGGTGCCATTATGAGAAAAACTGTAGGTATCAATATTTGGGAATTCGTTAGTACCATTATCAGAAAAACTGTAGGTATCAACAGGGAGCAATATTTGGGAGTTCGTTAGAACCATTTAGAGATAATATGCAACATCAGTTGTTGTTTACTTCCTGAAAAAGTGATAATGCCTTATCCGCTTGATTATCCAGGGTATCTGCCGGGGCTTAATCCCAAACACCATTCTCAAAAATACTCTGGGTCTAAGATAGAATCTGCGGAATGCTTCTTTCTGTAGGGATGTTATCTCGTCCAACTCCAGCCCTTCGATTTGATACACAGCCATGTCAGAGTAGTTAAGATCGTCCCATTTCATATCTGGATTCTGCTCCATATGCTCCTGAAATGGTTTTGTGCCTGGTAATGGTGAGAACATCGAGAACTGAGCCCTGTCAAGAGGGACTTGAAGTGAGAATTCGATGGTTTTTTGGATCGTCTCCCTGGTGTCTCCAGGCAGCCCAATTATGAAGAATCCCCATGTCAAGATGCCCTCGCTTTTGATCATTTTAACAATGTCTGGTACTGTGGAGATGTCAAGCTTCTTCTGGGCTCTATCCAGCACTTCCTGGGATGCGGATTCTATGCCCAGAGCTAGAAGGTAACAGCCAGATCGTTTCATCAACCTCAATAGTTCTCTATTCAACGTGTCTATCCTGACCCCATTTGGGCATGCCCATGCAATATCAAGGCCCCTGTCGATGATCCCCTGACAAATTGCTTTGGTGTGCTCAGCCTTGAATGTGAGATTATCGTCCTCAAAGTGAATTTCTTTTACACCGTGAACTTTTACAAGGTGTTCTATCTCGTCAAGTACGCTTTCTGGGCTTCTGAATCGTATTTTGTTTCCCCACAGAACTGGCGATGAGCAAAAAGTGCATTTGTATGGGCATCCTCTGGATGTGATGATCGGTGCGATCGGGAAACGCTTGTAGAGCGCTCCATGGGGTGCAGGAGGATATGCCTTTGGTGGCAGTAGTTTCCAGGCAGGCAGGGGCAAGGAATCCAAATCCGCTACCAATTTTCTGGGTGGATTGATAATGATGTTTTTACTACGATAGGCCAGTCCGTTGATTTTCTTGAAGTTCGGCTTGGTCCTGGTCAATTCGTCTGCAAGTTCGCAGAGGGTTATCTCTCCCTCGCCTACTATTGCAAAATCAGCTTTTGTTTCCTGAAGGCTTGCCTTTGCCAGGCAAGTAACGTGAGGGCCTCCAATAACAACAGGCACATCCAAGCTTCTTTTCAGGTGGGATATTACGTCTTTGGCCTGGGAAAAGAAAAGGGACATTATGTTGACCCCTATCAGGTCTGGCTTGAGGTCTTTTGCAGCGGATATCAGATCGTTAGAGGAGTATCCCAGACGGTTCGAGTCCAGTATCCTTACCTGATGACCATTTGCGTTGAGGTATCCAGCCAAATAGGCTAACCCAAGGGGTGGTGTGACCTGGTGAGCTTTGAAGGGTGGGTAGATCAGCAGAACCTTTGCCATTGGTCTGGGACATTGGTGGCTAGGAAATAATTGTTTGCATCATTTTTTCCCTATTATGAGCGAGATTTTAAGTAATGGGAATCATTCAATGAAAATCTAAGCTATGCTGGTAATTCCATTGGCAATATCCTGCCGTGTCGATAATTCGCGCTGGTAATCCCATGAACAAAGAATCCCAACCCATTTCTATTGTCATTCCGGTCTTCAATGAGGCTGAGATTATTGAGACTGTCATCAGGGAGTACCATGAACTGATCGCCCAGCGCTTTGAGACATACGAGTTCATAGTGGCCGAAGACGGCTCTACTGATGGTACAAAGGCTATACTGGCCTCGCTTGGCAAAGAATTATCGATCAAGGTCGTGATGGGAGAGGAGCGCAAAGGATACCTTCGAGGGCTCAGAGATGCTCTGGCTCTGGCAAACCACCCCCTTGTATTTTTTAGCGACTCAGATGGACAGCATGACCCCATGGATTTCTGGAAACTCTACAAACAAGCAAATGGCTACGATATCGTCACTGGCTACAAAGGAAAACGGTTCGATCCTGCATATAGGCTAATGATGTCGAGGACATACAACCTTCTTGCCAAGTTTCTTTTTGGCACCAGTTTCAGGGATGCAAGTTGTGGATTTAAATTGGTAAGAAAAGATGTCCTGGATAGTGTTCTATTGGACATCCATCTGCTCAAATATAGCTTCTCAACAGAGTTGCTTCTAAGAGCAAATCACAATGGTTTTAGCATCCATGAGGTCTGTGTCGAACATAGACCCCGAACCACTGGCACTGGAACCCAATTCGAGGTAAATCGACTCCCACAGGTCACAAAGGCTCAACTGACTGGCATGTTCCAGCTCCGCAGGGAGCTTTCCAGGGACGGGGGTTTATGAAATCTGAAACTGATCTAGGCACTAAATCGGGTTCAACACCCACCTGGTACTTCGAATACCTGGCTGTTCTAGGAATATTTTCCATTTTGGGTTACTTCTTGGTTCAGTTCTACCAAAATTTTGGGATATCTTTTGATGAAGGTGTTTATCTCTACATAGGCAATCAGGTAACAAAAGGCGCCGTTCCTTACGTTGACATATTTGACCACAAGCCTCCTGGATTTTACTATACCATGGCTGGCTTGTTCTCAATTACTAGCCCTTCAGTTGAAGCTGCTAGGACTCTTACCCTGATAATCAACATACTTTCCAGCTTTGTCCTGTATTTGATAGGGCGAAGATTGGGAGACAAGCGCATTGGCCTGCTGGCAGGAATATTTTTCATTGTTGGGGTGCATTTGCCCCTTTTAAATGGCCAGCTTGCGATCCTTGAACCTTATATGAACTTCTTCATAATAATTGCAATGTATTTCTTTGTGGCCTTCCTTAAGACAGGAAAAGAAGCATACCTTTTTTTGTCTGGTTTTATGATAGGCATAGGCATACTGTACAAGCAAACAGCAGTCCTTGCCCTGGCCGCTTTTATTACCTACCTGCTCTTTGAGTTGTTCGAACCGCGGAAGGATAAGATCAAGGAAACTGCTATTTTCATTCGCAATGTTTGGCCCATGCTTTTGGGCTTTTCACTTCCACTTTTAGGGCTTGTGCTCTTCTTTTGGCAGTTAGGCGGCCTTTCTGAATTTCTAGATTCCTTCTTTTTCTCCAATCTCGTCTATGTTTCAAGCAAGGATATCTATGCAAAGAAGAGAATTATGCTATACATTGTTCTCTCTGCCTTTTTCATAATTTTTCTTGGCATAATCGGAAGCATTCTAGTTGCTAACATCAGCTACAAGGCTAAAAGGATATTTCATGAGCTGATTCTCGTGCTTTGGGCTATATTTTCCCTTACACCATATCTCATTCGGTCCTTCAATTATTATCTCCTACAGGCGATGCCGCCTCTCTCCCTCCTTGCTTCAATTACGATATTCCATATCTATAACCAATATCTTAGGAGACGCTCGCCGCTTGTGAAGGTTGCAGGCATTTGTGTTAAAAAAATGGGAAGCCGACCCTTCCACCTGAATTCGTTCTCGACGTTACCTGGTGGTTTTAGGTATAAGGATTTCAAGATACGAGTAACGGTGATCGGAACTGCGCTGTTTCTTTTAACACTCCCAACACTAGTGCTCAATATGTCTTCAGGTGATTCCATTTCAATGACCCTGTCTGACCAGAAGGATATTAGCAATTACCTCTACCAAAATTACCCTGAAGGGACTGCTATATATGGATATATCAATGGTGCACAATACTATCTATTGCTAGATCAGGATGCAAAATGCCGCTATGTCTATTCGGTCGAATGGAACACCAATGAGTTTGTTACAAACGAGATAATTGAATGCATACACACCAATGAGTATCCAGTTGTCATCATGTACGCCTTGTGGGATAAGAACGACCATATAGCAGATTACATAGAAGATACATACTTTGAGGCTGACTCCATACATGAACATAGGATATTCAACAGGATAATACCTCCAACGTTTTCGAGCTTAGGAAAACAACTGTCCTACAATAACAATTACGTCGTCGAGATCACCCAGATTCCAAGTAAGAGCTACTCAACGAATTCGGTATCGTTAAGCATACGCCCGGGTGAAAATTTACACACCATCCGGGACAAAGGACTATTGTATGGGCCTGCAGAATATCTGGATACAAATCATGACCTACTTGTCAATCATGGAGACCTCATAATAATAAAAAGCGTCGAAAATGGGGGACACGCACCGGATGGGACTGGCATCGTCCAGGGAATGGAAATTCATTTATTGCACAACAATACTGGGAAACCCCTTACCTCATTCGTGATTTAGTGAGATGTGCCCAAAAACAAACGATCGTGCATTTCAAGTGGGCCTTACTTCATGCATTTCTAGGCAAAATATCAGTTCCTATCACTAGAATAGCCCAGTTCCGCTCAATAACGCCTATCGGTTCCTATCAGTAAAGTGGCAATTCACCTGTTACTTTGTCAATGAGCTCAGATGGCCCGGGGCCTATCCCTAGGCAGGTGATCGTGTTTGGAGGAATTTCTGTGTGGCCAGCATCTGTAATTATTGTGGCAGTCAGACCCAAGCCTTCGGCAAGAGCCCTTAGCTCCTGAAGATGAACCCTGTCTCTAGCACGTAGCACGACCTTTTTTGCACCTTCACGATCCCAGGAAGAATAGATTTCCTTTTTTTTTCGCTTGGTGGACATGGCGCACTTAACAGCAGCATGAGCAACTTGTGCAGCCATCTTCCCACATGAGAGCCCTAGATCCTTTCTGACCACAATAGCCATCTTAACCGAGCCGGCTCTGGTGTCTTTCTTCCAGTTCATCTGCACCTACCATTTCTTTCCTTCGATGCGCTGCATCTTGTTCTCTATGTCCTTAAGCTCGGAAAGGGCCTCGGTTCTTTTTCTTTCGTAGTAGGTGGAAATGCTCTTTGCCTGGTAGCGCATCTTGTTCTCGTAGCTTTCTATCTCCCGTCTAAGTCGATATTTGTCTCTGGAAAGCTTCTGGTACTCGAAGACGTTCTGTTTTTCTAGTGTGCGGCCAACTTCATACTCTACAAGATCTCTTTCCATTGGAAGCCTTTCTAGCATCGGGTGTATCTTGCCCATGAAGGGGTAAGCACCTCGAAACCATCCCAGAGCAAAGAAAAGCGCAGTGAAGATAAGGGAACTCGTGATTACCCAGAATTGGTTGAAAGAGGCAACAGCAGGATTACCCAGCACGAAGCCTATGAGGATTGTGATGACGATGCTCATGCCTATGCCTAAGGTGATGGATGCGATGGTGCCGTGTTCGACATCCAACTCCTCTTTGCGAGGAAACAGGGACTTGACCAGTGCATAACCTGGGAGGAAGCAAGTGATCAAAAGTCCAAACATGACTAGAATGAGGTTTGCCATAGGGTCACCATCAATGAAGCTCTGGAACCAGCTTCGCATTACTACTGAGCATATATAAGCATTTGGGGGATGAGCTAACCCAACTAGAAACCTAAAGCCTATCTACAAGGGCTAGCCCCTGCACCAGGCCGTAACCGTAATGGTCATCATGGGGTGTGTCCTGCCCACTCATCTTCAAGCAGGAATTAGCCAATTTCTCCTTTAACATGGTTATTGAAGATGCCGAGCCGGTCCCTCTGTATGATGGCTTGGCCTGAAGAGCCAGGGCAATAATTCCTGAAACCATTGCTGCTGAAGGAGATGTCCCCTCAACAACGACATACCCACCATTAAGGCCTGTGGTCACAATGCCAACTCCAGGAGCAACAACCTCTGGTTTTTGGTCTGGTTTTTGATTATCATTATCGAAGGGATAAAGCACGTTGGAAAATCTACCATCGTTATCTCCTACTGAGCTAAAAATCGCTATATCGCCATTCTCATCGATTGAGCCCACTGATATCACGTTTGTTTCCGAAGCTGGACTTTCAACATCACCATCATCGCTTGCTCCATCATTTCCTGCTGATGCTACCACAAAAATGCCTGCATTTGTTGCCGTTGTTGCAGCATCTCCCACTTCTGATCCAAAGAATCGATGCTCTCCGCCGCCCAGTGAGAGAGAGATCACATGAGCACCATCCGAATAGCTTCCATCGCCGTCTGGATCCATGCAGAACTCTATGGCCCTGACCACATCCGAGCTCTCACCTGAGCCGGAGGCCATAATGGCCTTGACCACGATGTAATGAGCTTTTGGTGCCACACCTTTGATTATTCCATTACCTGCAAGAATGCCCATCATTGCAGTACCGTGGCCGTCGTCGTCGTATGGCTCATCCTCCCCATTGACAAGGTCAAGCCAAGCAATGATGGAAGTCCCTGATAGATCTGGATGAGTGAGTTCAACGCCAGTATCCACCACGCAAATCCTTAGACCCACACCTTCAAGCCCCCTTGAATGTAATTTGGTTATCTGTGTCATTTGAAGAGCCCATTCTGATGTGGATATGCCTCCTTCTTCTCCTTCTGGAATAATAAAGCTGAAAACCTGGGGGTCTGAAAGGAAAGCAGTTCCGGCAGCTCCAAGCAAGGCTCCGATGATGGTTATTCCAATCAGCTTTTTTGATCTAAGTATCCTAGATATTTTGTCTGACATGGTATTACGAGGTTGCTGACCAGGGTCATCATCAATTCCCTGGGGAGTAATTGCTCCCTTATCCATTAATTATCCCTTCACAAGCTCTTCTATGACTTCTTTGGCTCTGTCCATCCGAACTTTCTTCTCGGCAACAAGTGTCCTGACCACCTGCTCGCTCTGGCTGTCACTAAGAGTAACTTGCATCTGTTCGGCTACTGATTTCACTATGTTCTTGGCGTGAAGCCCCATGTGCCCTTTCTGGATCCCTTCGGTTGCAAGAGCTCGTAGAGCTCCAAGGTTCTGAGCTAGCCCAACAGCGGCGATTATCTCGCCCAATTCGTTTGCATGAGTAACTCCCAGTATCTTGACCGCTGCCCTCGCAGTTGGATGAACCTTTACAGCTCCACCTATTAGGCCAACAGCCATTGGCATCTCTATGGTGCCAACAAGACTACCGTCTCTATCTTTTTCCCAGGTTGTCAATGGTGAATAACCATTGATGGCTGCCCATGAATGTGCGCCGGCCTCAATGGCTCTAAAGTCGTTTCCAGTAGCTAGAACCACTGCATCTATCCCGTTCATTATTCCCTTGTTGTGGGTTGCGCATCTGTAGGGGTTTGCGACTGCAAAATGATAAGCAGAGATCACCCCATCTATCACGTCCTTGCTTCCCATGACCTCCTGAGATATTCTGACACTGGCTCTGACCAGCCTGTGTTTAGCCAGATTGGAGAGAATTCTCAGCTTGACGATCCCGCCTGTAATTTCTTCGATTACAGGGGCTATGGCTTCGGCCATTGTGTTGACAGCATTGGCACCCATTGCATCCCTGCAATCCACCAACAGATGTGTCACTACCATTGGGCCTCCTGGAGAATCCAATACCCTGACCTCAATGTCTCTGGCACCGCCTCCGAATTTGACAAGCAATGGATCTTGCTCATTGGCAAGAGCCACCAGGTCGTCTTTTCTTGCGAGAATGTTCATCTTTGCTCCGAATGGGTCAGGAACTCTGATGGTCTGGATCTGCCCGATCATCACTGGCTCCGTGCTGGATGCCTTGAACCCTCCACATTGTCTTGCCATCTTGGCTATCTTGGAGGCGGCAGCTACCACTGATGGTTCTTCAGATGCCATTGGGACCATCCTGTCCACACCGTTTATAAGAAAGTTAAGCCCCACTCCCAATGGCAATTCGAAGGTGCCTATGACGTTTTCGATCATGGCATTTGCCTGGTCGAGGTTTAGGCTTCCTGTGTCAAGGATGGCTGCTTTCTCGTCAGGGTTCAACCCGGCGTATTCTGCAACGATGTCCAATCTTTCGTTTGGCGTCAATTTATAAAAACCCGAATGCTCAGAGGTTCTGTTTGACATGGTGTCACCTATACCAGCAACGAAGTAGGTAACATAAAATAATATGTATGATTTGTAATACTCTTCTGCTTTTTCTGGCTAAAAATGGAAGTGTCGATAATCAGCGTTTTTCCATCAGTATCTTGAGAAAACTTTCCAGGTGCTCAGCTAACATTGGATTGTCTATAAAGCCGCAGGCAGAAAGGTCATTGGATGCCATCAATGCCCTGCGTCCATCACTGATAACATCATGAGCTACCAGTCCAGATCGTCTTACAAAGTCTGCTCCTTCTGGTATGCGCATCCCTGGTCCCGTGATGAGGGTAACGGATATCCCCCTCTTGATGGCTTTATTCACCTTCTTGCCAAGCTGGGTAGCTCCAATATTTGGTGTTGATATTATGAAATATTCGTTGGATATCTCAAGCAGTTCGGCAAT
>JAUVCJ010000295.1 GCA_030595765.1 Thermoplasmatota archaeon
CGATGATAATTAGTATGGCAACGAAAAAACATTTTTTAGTATGGCAACGCAAAAGCTTTAGATAACCCAACAGCTTTCGAATTGACGAGGTTTGATATGAGCGAGCACAAAATCAGGGTGATCATCGCCAAACCAGGCTTGGATGGTCACGATCGAGGAGCAAAAGTTGTGGCCAGAGCCTTGAGGGATGCTGGCATGGAGGTAATATACCTGGGCCTCAAGCAGACCCCTGAGCAGATAGTTAGCGCAGCCATACAGGAGGATGTCGATGTCATTGGCCTGAGTTGCCTATCTGGTGCTCATAATTACCTTTTCAAAAGGGTGCTGGAGTTGCTTGTTGAAAAGGATGCCACAGACATATTGGTAACTGCTGGCGGAATAGTTCCTGAGACTGATAAGTTGAAGCTGATCGAGCTAGGCATCAAAGGGGTTTTTGGGCCAGGAACTGCCACCCAGGACATCGTAGACTTTATCCGGGAACACGCTCCCCGTCGTGTGTGAGCTCCTTGCACGAGTGAGTACCATGGATTATGCTGATATTGTCAGAGGCAAGGATCACAGATCGCTTGCCAGGTTGATCTCCACCATAGAGAACGACCCTGGCAAGTCCCGTGAGATTATTTCCTCGATCTATGACATGACCGGTTCAGCAGAGATCATTGGCATGACTGGCCCTCCAGGTGCTGGTAAATCAACGCTTTTACACAAGGTAGCTTTGGGTTATAGAGCCAGAGGGAAGACCGTTGGCATCATTGCAGTTGATCCAACCAGCCCCTTCACCGGCGGAGCTCTTCTTGGGGACAGGATACGCATGCCAGAACTGGCAGCTGATCCTGGTGTGTTCATGCGCTCTCTTGGGTCGAGAGGATATCATGGAGGTCTTTCAAGGGCAGTAGGTGATGTAATTCGGATCCTTGATGCTGCTGGCTTTGATGTTCTGCTGATCGAGAGTGTCGGAGCCGGGCAGGGCGAGGTTGACATATTCCGAAATGTTAGGACCTCCATTCTAGTAACGGTTCCAGGCTTGGGTGATGACGTCCAAGCTTTGAAGGCTGGGATCATGGAGATCGGTGATATCTTTGTGGTGAACAAGGCTGATAGAGATGGTGCTGACCAGAAGATCATGGAATTGGAAGGGATGATCGAACTTGACGATGCCTCATCATGGCACCCTCCGGTTGTTCCAACCCAGGCACTATTCAACAAGGGAATTGAGGAATTGCTTCAGGCCATTGATGAGCATGAGCAGTATCTGGCTACGTCCGGCGAGGATTGGGAGCGTGAGCAGGAGCGTAGCGCCTTCTTTCTAAGGGATGCGCTTCACCAGGAGGTCGAGAAATTGCTCAAGTCCCGCATCGATGGAGCACAATTTGAAAGGATGGTAGATTCCATCTCCAAAAGGGTGAATGACCCTCACTCTGCAGCAAGAGCCTTGCTTGATGAGATCCTTGATCAATAGCATCTAGTCTAGCACCCACTCTTTGAGCGTTGTCCAGCCCAGTAAGGCTAGGCTAGGCTATATTAGGAATCCCATGCCATGTTGAAACGATTATCGAATCTCAACATCACCGGGTCATCAGCCAAGCTTGGCCACAACGGCATCAGCGACTTCCAGTGTTGTATTGGAACCACCCATGTCGTAGGTGCTGACCTTGCCTTCTATGATGACATCAGAAACTGCTTTTTCAAGTACAGCGGCCTTTTCGCTCTCTCCCAGCCAGTCCAGCATTAGCTTTGCTGCAAAGAACATGGCCATTGGGTTGACCTTGTACATCCCTGCGTACTTGGGCGCTGACCCATGGGTGGGCTCGAACACAGCATAATCCTTTCCAATGTTGCCGGAGCTTGCAAAACCAAGTCCTCCAACCAGCTGGGCGCAAAG
>JAUVCJ010000019.1 GCA_030595765.1 Thermoplasmatota archaeon
ACCTACCCTTACGGCGCAAGAGCCAGGCTCGAAGCGATAGAGAAGCAGATAACATTACGGAAGCTTGATGGCGTTATCCTTTACTCGGAAAATGCCTGCTACAAGTCCATCCATACCAGCTACCTACGGAGCAAGCTCACAGTTCCAATGGTGGAAATAGAAGGTAGAGACCCCGGACCAGTGGATGCAAGAACCAGACTGCGGCTGGAGGGATTCATTCAGATGCTGGAGGAGTTGAAGTGTTGAGCGGGCTGTGGCATGAGAGCTGTGAGCTCATAAGCAGCATGGTTTTGATGGGGTTGATGGCATGAGCGAGCTTCATGCCGGTGTGGACCTTGGAAGCCGAGATGTCAAGGTAGCGGTCCTGGACGGGGAAAGCAAACTTGTATTCAGCCACATCGAGGCATCACTTGATTTTTACAAGTTGCTCCGAGTTGATCCTGGCTACCTTCAACAGCTGACCTCTGGAGCAATTATAACAACCACTGGCTATGGCAAGATAAGAACTGGCCTGGGAGAGTCTGGGCAGGTATCCGAGCTTATGGCTCACGCAGCCGGAGCAGTGTTTCAGACCGGCATTCAGGACATGATCCTGTTCGATGTGGGCGGTCAGGACTTCAAAGTGATGCTTATTCGCAATGGTAAGATGAGGGACATGGCTGCCAATGCCAGATGCGCTGCATCCAGCGGCAGGTTCCTTGAGAACATGGCCAGGATGCTGGATCTGTCCCTGGAAGAGCTTCAGGAGAAGGCTGAAGAGCCAATCCTACTTGACAGCGTTTGTGCGGTCTTTGCCGAATCCGAGATGTTGGCACATCTTGCCAATGGCGAAGATGTGGACAGGCTTGCAGCCGGTGTCAATCTGACCCTTGTAAGGCGCCAGCTTCCGTTTGCCCAGCGCATGCTGGATCAGTGGCCTGAATTACCTTTGGTCATTGTAGGCGGAACTGCAAAGAACAGCGCAGTTGTGCATTTTTTCGGAGCTGAAACAGGCCGCAATGTTTTGGTACCAGATGCTCCACACATCAATGCCGCTCTTGGCTGTGCAGTTCTTGGCCGTGATAAATAACAACCAGAATTGGATATGGTAACTCCAATTAGAAATAATGCTAGCAATGAAATATACCACTGGAATACACCACTAGAATACACTACTGAAATAAACCACTAGAAGATACCAATTTGAATCAGATTCTACCTCTGATGCCGCATGAGGGGCAGACCACTACGTTGCTTGCGCTCTTGTTGATAGAGAATCCGTTCCCACAGTTCGGACAGGTAAAGCTCGACAGCTCTGAATTCTGGGTTATCCCCATTTGTACTGGCCTGAGAACCGGTCTGCTGGCTTTTTCAGGAGCTGTATACATACCAGGAGCGGAGCCCTCTTCTCCAAGATTTTCTAAAACACCCACACTTGAGATCTCCATAACGTCCATGCCTAACTTTTCCACAGAGGTAATATCAACTGTGCCTGATATTTCCCCAACACCCGTGCCTGAAGAAACATCCATGCCTGAAGGATCCTCTCCTCCATGTCTTCTTCTCCTGATGGTGGCTCCAGCTAGAGCCAATAAGAGCGTGGCTATGATAGTAAGATAGATCCAGGCAGGAATCGAAGCAATGGTTCCTACAGGGCTCAGGGTTGGACGGGAGCTTGAGTCCAGCGGGTTGGTGCCAGCGTTTCTCTCTTCAGCATCAGAGAAGCCGTCCCCATCGTCATCCATGTCTGCCTTGTCACCAATTCCGTCCATGTCGGTATCTTTGCTCTCATGTTTATCAAGTGGGAACAGATCCATCTCATTAGGCACACCATCCCCGTCTCTATCGGGATCTGCATTATCTCCTATGCCATCCCCATCTGTGTCGCTCCATTCCGTAGGATCCCAAAGAAACATGTCAAACTCATCAAGGACTCCATCATTGTCCCTGTCCAGGTCTGCATTGTCACCTACACCATCACCATCTGTATCATCCCACTCGCTTGGGTCCAGTGGGAACACATCAAGTGGATCTGATACTCCATCATCATCATCATCTGAGTCTGCGTTGTTGCCAACACCATCCCCATCGGTATCTTGCCACTCCAGTTTATCGTCCGGGAACGCATCCTCGGCATTAGTAGCACCATCTCCGTCCCTGTCAACATCTACCCCATCGCCTATGCCATCTTTATCAAGGTCAGCCCACTCGCTTGGATCGGTTGGGAACGCATCCACGCTATCTGGCATGCCATCGTTGTCGTCGTCGTTGTCCATGTTGTCCCCAACTCCATCAGAATCCGAATCGATCCACTCATTCGGATCGTTGGGGAACGCATCTTCAGAGTTCACGAATCCGTCTCCATCCCTGTCAGCATCCCGATTGTCGCCAATGCCGTCATTATCTCTATCGGCCCACTCCCTTAGGTCGTCCGGGAATGCATCCTTGGAATTCTCCCATCCGTCTCCATCCCTGTCTGGGTCAATGTTGTCTCCAACTCCATCACTATCGGTATCCAACCATTCTGTGTTATCATCCGGGAATGCATCATCAATGTTCAGGACTCCATCCCCATCCCTGTCCAGGTCGCAATTATCGCCTAGTCCGTCGGTGTCCGAATCCATCCATTCGGTGGAATCCATTGGGAATGTATCGTTGATGTTTGAGACACCATCACCATCCTTGTCCCAGTCGCTATTGTCTCCCACCCCATCCCTGTCTGTGTCCAACCACTCATCGGGATCTAATGGGAATGCATCCAGCTCATCTAGGAACCCATCCTCGTCATCGTCTCTATCCAGATTGTCCCCCACTCCGTCCAGGTCCAGGTCGTTCCATTCGCTGGGGTCATAGGGGAACATGTCATTCCCATTCCAAACGTCATCCCCATCGATGTCGTTGTCAAGCTGATCCGGTATGAAATCCATGTCCCTATCTGGAGGGACGGAGCTGGGGTCCAGAGGGTTGGTATTGCAGCTGATCTCTATTTCATCATTGTAACCATCATCATCATCATCCAGGTCATCACCAAGGAACCCGCTGGCCTCAGTCCCAACATCATTTGCACCGTTGCCGTTCATGTCATTAGGCAAACCATCCCCATCAGTGTCCAGATAGAGAGTTGCCAGGCTAGTTGCAAAAGGAAGATTGCTGGGGTCAATTTTGTCAGGGCTTCCCAGAGTAATTGCTGATGAGGATTCTAGAGCCATTCCGAAAGTGTCGCCATTTGGGGTGCCAGCAGAGAAGGAAGCACAGATTATCAGCTTTATTGGGCTACCATAGGAAATAGAGAGTCCCAGGTTTGAGAATGTTAATACCGGGCTTATCAATTCTCCAGTTGCTAGCAGAGTGTCTGAAGGGTTAAGGGTGTTGCTGGCATCCAGGTCCAGCCATAGTTCGACAGTTGCAAATTCTCCGTATGCGCTCCCTGTCATTGAGAACGCCAGCTCCGAGAGAATGAGGTTGCCGTTCTGCGTGTTATCCGAATTCAGTGTAAGCATGGCAAAGACCACACCTTCCGCTTCACTGAGCGCATATGACGGAGCATGGTTCACAGGAGTAAGACTGAGGGTGTCGGAAGTGATGGTAGCGATCTGAGAGTAGAACGGGAACCCTGTAGCTTGAATTCTGTCACCTGAGCCAAGCAGTAGGTAGTTTGCTCCACTCATGCTAAAACCAATATTCTCACCTGAGGTCTCCACAGTTGAGTAAAGAGTGAAAACAAGGAATAATCGCACAGAATCTTCAGAAGTTATCTGAAGCTTGAGATTGATAAATATAACCATTCCATCGACAAGTGAACCAGTGGCCAGTTTTTGATCCAGCTCAAGATCAAAATAGCCATCCATGTCCGAGTCCATATGGAGCCGGATGCTTTCAAAGTAATTCATACCCAAGCTACCTAGCAGGTCCATCCTCAACTTGTTCAGCACGACAGACCCATCATCGAACTCCTCGACATCCAGAATAAATTCCACTGCTGGAACATTTCTGGAGCCGATGTCTATTGATGGCTCCAGTATGGAGCTGGCCTGGATAGTGAGAACATCAGGGTTTATGACATTGGGCGAGCTGCCTGGAGACATCACTTCAGGGTAGTAGTTGGCCCAGAACACTGGAGTGATGCGATAGTACTGAAGGCTTCCATGGCTTGAAGTATGGTTGAAAAAGGCGTGATTGAATCCATCATTCATTCCCTCTTGGATCCATACTTTGTTTTCCCCTTCTCCGTTTATTGAATCGTCTACTGTAGACGTCAACGGGTTGAATGATTCATTGTCGAAACTGGAGAACACCATGTAGCCCAATATCATTCCAAGAGGATCATCCAGGGTTGGCCAGGTTATGTTGGTCCACCCATCACCAATTGAAATCAATTTGGGTGCTGGTAATGGCTGAAGGGTGATGTCTGGCATCATTGCCCCATATGGTTTATCCAGCTGTTTCCAACTGTAGCCCACATGAGCCTGCCCCGTTGCTGAGTTGGATTCGGGTATCTCGATAATGGCAGCAGACCTGGTGGTAAATTCTATATTATCCCAATTCCACAGGCTTCCGATGTCTAGGGTAAAATGATCCATGGTGTCGTTAAAATCGAACATCCTGTATGTATTCTGGACATGGTATATTGGAAAATCCGCAGTGTCTAGGGCATCAGGATTGTATATGTCCAGGCTGCCAAGTGGAAAATCTCCTTCCAGCACAAACTGGGTACCATCCTCCCCAGACCAAACCAGGCAGTTAAGCGCATATAGCTCTCCCTGAGGCGCGGCATGAACCATCGGAGTGAGCAGGGTCAGCCCCATGAGGAGCGACACACAGACCGCAAGTTGCACTTTCACATTCATCACCTGCGAGCAAATTCTCCATACCCTCAAATGGAGCATTTCAAATAATATGCTCTAACCTATCTATATTGAAGCTAACTATATTAAGAACTTTGGTACAGTCCTTTAATTGACTGGCTATGCCTCATGTCCAGACCCAGCAGCAAGTTTTTCATTTATGTGCACATACGATTTTCTATATAATTTAAGATATTATTGCCATATATTATCATACTGAGGCACTAACAAATACTGAGGTACTGCCATACTGAGGCACCATTGGATATTGCCGGACGTTATGGAATACAATCTGCATTCCATTCTCTTTATATGCCGGGAATATATCTCGAATGCCAATGAGAATCGCCACCCTTCTGCGAGACAGGTGCCAGCCAAAGAAATGCAACCACGAGTGCATTTCTTTCTGCCCAGGTGTCAGAATCGGGGACGAGACCGTTGTTGAAGGCTTAAAGGGAAGGCCAGTAATTTCAGAAACGCTATGCACGGGTTGTGGGATATGCGTTCACAAGTGCCCTCACGATGCAATTCGTATCATACAACTACCAGAAGAGCTTGGAAAAGACCTCATCCATCAGTACGGCGAGAACGGTTTCAGGCTTTTTAGGCTGCCAGTACCTCTGGAGGGTAAGGTAGTGGGGCTTCTTGGGCCCAATGGCATCGGCAAGTCCACCATCATCAACATACTCTCAGGCTTGCTCCAGCCGAACCTAGGTGAGTTTGAACAGCAGCCAGAGTGGGATATGATACTCCAGATGTTTGCCGGCACCGAGCAATTCGGATACCTTAAATCTCTGAGCCAGGGCAATCTGATCACATCTCTTAAACCCCAGTACGTTGACAAGCTTCCACAGGTTCATAAAGGGAAGGTCAGGGATCTGCTCGCGAAGGTATCTAAGGGAAGTGATGATGCACAAGGAGGCAATTATGATGCGCAAAGAGGCAGTGATGGCACATCTGGAAGCAGCAACCTAGAGGAAGTTGTGAGAGACCTGGACATCGTGAGCGTCCTTGACCAGAATTTACCAGACCTTTCAGGCGGTGAGCTCCAACGGGTAGCCATTGCTGCAACCCTTCTCAAAGATGCTGACATTTACTTCTTTGACGAACCCAGCTCTTACCTGGACATCCAGCAGCGGCTAATTGTCGCCAAGGTCATCCAGAAGCTGTCCCTGAAGAAGCAGGTCATGCTGATAGAGCACGATCTTGCTGTGCTGGATTTCCTTGCTGACAATGTCTATCTCCTATACGGCCTCGAAGGCTCTTACGGTGTGCTGGCTCAACCCAGAGCTGTCAGAAGCTCCATCAATACCTACCTTGGTGGTTTTCTCAAGGAGGAGAACGTTCGCATCAGGGACAAGGAAATTCGCTTCGAGGCCCATCCTCCCAGAACCCAGTTCCAGGCCATACCCCTGGTGGAGTTCGAGTCCTTGGAAGTGAAATTGGGCAAGTTCAGCCTTAAAACAAATCCCGGAGTCATTCACTTCGGCGAGGTCGTGGGGGTTGTAGGCCCCAATGCAACAGGCAAGACCACATTCGTCAAGATGCTGGCAGGAGAGCTTCAGCCTGATACTGGCAGTGTCAACGCCGATGTAAGGGTGAGTTACAAGCCCCAGTATGTTCAGTTCGATTGGGATGGCAATGTTAGAGACCTTTTCCTTACTGAGGTAGGCATGGGCATCGACAAGGGTTTCTTCCACGCCGAAATCGCTTGCCCTATGCGCCTGGAGATGCTGTATCCAAAACACATCAACACCCTGTCAGGAGGGGAGAAACAGCGCATTTCCATTGCTCTAGCCCTATCCAAGGAAGCTGACCTATATCTGTTTGATGAGCCTTCTGCTTATCTTGACAGTAGCCAGCGCATGGAAACCGCCAAGACCATTAGGCGAGTAATGGAGAAAAGCGGCAGGTCGGCTTTGATCGTGGACCACGACGTTTACTTTATTGACCTGGTCAGTGACAGGCTGATGGTGTTCTCTGGAGAATCCTCCAGATACGGGCGCAGCGAGGGTCCATACGACCTTCGAAAGGGCATGAACACTTTCCTTAGGGATGTTGGCATAACTTTTAGGCGGGACACGATAACAAAACGCCCAAGGATAAATAAGCTGGACTCAGTAAAGGACAGAGAGCAAAAGAGCGTTGGAGAGTTCTACTTCGCGCTTAACTAGGTCGCCGCCTCAATTGTATCTTCAAGCCTATCTCTTCAAGCCTGTTTCTTCAAGTTCTCTTCAAGCTCCATTGTTATTTGGTCTGTTTGGGCCCTCAGATCAGAGAGTTCGGTGCTCGACCTCGATGTTCTCATCCAGGTCTATCAGGGCGAAGCGACCGTTCTTTAGGGCTCCAGGGTTGACCACTACGGTCTTGCCGATGATCTCCTGGCCGCTTCCGTCATGAGCATGTCCACAGATCAGAAGCCTGGGTGTTCGGTCGTTGATGAGTTTGTTGATGACGAAGCTTCCTTTCTCTTTTTCTCCGTCTCTGCTTACCATCTTTCCTATAGGTGGAGAATGAGTGAGTATTACGGCATTTGGACCAGAGGCCAGGTCGGCTTCTGCTAAATCTTCAGCTGAATACATGCATACGAAATAATCCTCCCATTCGGTCTCGTGAACCTCTCCTCCGAAGCCAGCGAAGGTGAGGCCCCCCAGCTCCAGCGGATATGAATGGATCTGAAATACATTCGTCAATTCGTCCCGAATTTTATCCATGAGCTTCCAGTACCTAAACTTTGGAGCATCCATGTTGCCAGGAATTATCAGGGCTGGTACTCCATGGGAGTTAAGCCATCCATAGAACTCCAGAAATGTTTTCTCGTCCTTAAGCATCTCCTGGACTATCTGGTCTGTTCTCTTCTCGGCTTTCCTATCTTGGGCCTTCGCCTCTTGGAATTCTTTTCCCCTGGCACTGCCCTTGACAGCAT
Organism: Thermoplasmatota archaeon; assembly: GCA_030595765.1. Classification (GTDB taxonomy): domain Archaea; phylum Thermoplasmatota; class Thermoplasmata; family JAUVCJ01; genus JAUVCJ01. The sequence continues at coordinate 7,750 of JAUVCJ010000019.1, forward strand.
CCCCGCAGAATGCTATCAGTTCTGGTTTCTCTTCTGTTATGACCCTGTCCAGCAGGGGCAATATGTCGAATGCCTCGTGAAAGTCCGAGATGGCTAGTATTTTCATGGTACCACCAGGAATGGGCAATGGCGCCCGAATAGAAAAACGTTGCTGGTTAAAATTAAAAAGTTTAGGATGTTTTTTCATCTATTCACAAATGAAATAGAATGCGGCGGGTCTTTTTAAGTAAAATGAGCTAATATATCTTACAAAAATATAGATACACATGTATGGGTGCAAGCACGATATGTTACGAAACATATATAACCTAGCATATCCTACTCTTTGATATGACCCACGGTGATGATAGAATCCTAAAAGGCGCACTTATCGCTGGTGGTATAGCTCTGGGGATATTAGTCCTTAAAAAATTGTACGATGCAAGGGAAAAGGAGGAATAACATGGTTGATGACTCCAAAATTGAGAAGTTCAGACAACTGTTTGTAACTGATCTCAAACCTACAAAAAAGGTTCTTGTAGAATTCTATAAGGATGACTGGGAAAAAATTAAAAAATTGAAGGAAGACATGGACTTGAATTGGAAGGATTTCTTCAAGGCAATTTCTATCTGGATGGATGTATTTGATTCAAATTTAGATGCTGTAGAGCTAGTCACATCAATGGTACAATCGAAGGGAGAAAAGAAAGAAAATGGATAGAAAGATCAAGTTTACGGTATGGGAGGTTGAAACCAGTGCAATCCGGATGCCAACCTCCCAGAACGGCGAGCGGGGTTCCACTCACAAGAGTAGGATATGTAGCGAAGGCCTATATAAATTACTCTTATTTGTGAAATGCCTCTACTGGCCTAGCTTGCAGCCTGTGATACAGGCCAGAAAGAAAGGAGGATTAGACCCTCATGTCATCATCAATTACTAGAAATCAAAAACCTGGTATTCTTGAGCTGCTTGGAACTATGGCGCTTAGTGAAAACAAGCGCGACCGAGACTTTGCAGGAAAATGCTTGATCGGTGCAGGCATATTTATTGTTCTGTTCGGTGTTGCAGCTACTACCAGGGCATAGATTTTCTCAATGGAAAAAATGCCTTCATTAACCTTTTCATTTCTTTTTATTATTGCTAGCTCGTACAATAGCTTAGTACACACCAACCCTAGTCCAATCATTGGCAATCATCTCGGCTTGTTCCAGTATCGTCATGGTAGCCTTTTCCTGCTTGTCAGGAGGATAACCAAACTTCCTGAGAACACGCTTGATCATCACTCTCAGCTTGGCTCTCACATTCTCCTTAACAGTCCAGTCAATTGCAACATTGCTCTTGACGGTCTCGACAAGTTCTATAGCAATGTCCCTTAGAATTTCATCACCAAGTATCTTCACTGCGGAATCGTTAACCTCCAATGCATCGTAGAAGGCCAGCTCTTCCTCGGACAGGTTCAGAACTTCACCTCGTTTGAAAGCTTCCCTCATCTCTCTGGCTAGGCTTATCAGGGCTTCGATTACCTCGGCAGATGTTATTGCTTTCTTCCTATACTTTGCAATGGCATCATCCAGCATCTCGGAGAATGCTCTGGACTGCATCAGGTTTTTTCTGGACTGTGAACGAATCTCATCCCCAAGCAGCTTCCTCAGGGTTTCAAGTGCCAGGTTTCTTTGAGGGACCTTCCTTACTTCTTCAAGAAATTCCTCTGAGAGGATTGAAATGTCAGGCCTCTTAAGGCCAGCCGCTGAGAAAATATCGATCACTGAATCCGAAACTACTGCTCCAGAGATGATCTGCCTGATTGCAGCTTCCCTCTCAAAGTTGGTTCGAACCCCTCCCCCTGCGGTCTTTGATATCGCAGTTCTTACAGCCTGGAAGAAGGCCACATCATCGCGTATCCTTACTGTGTCTTCATGAGGCACCGACAGGGCAAAGGCCTTGAAAAGGTCAGTTACGACCCTTAGTAGGCGTTTTTTGCCGTCCTCTTGTTGTAAGATGTGTTCCTGGGCTGCTGGAAGTAGATTGAGCCGCTTGATAGGCTCCGATGATGTCCAGTTGGACCAGTCGAATCCATGGAATAACCCCCTACATATCTCGTATTTTTCAAGCATGACTGCAACAGCTACATCCTGGTTAATGGCAGTCTTACCAGTGCCTCCGCTTTGTGTGTAGTCGCTCATGGCTCGCCTCAGTTCGTCTGCGATGCCAAGATAGTCAACAACTAATCCTCCTGGCTTGTCCTTGAACACCCTGTTGACCCTGGCAATGGCCTGCATGAGAGTGTGGCTGTGCATAGGCTTGTCTAAGTACATGGTATGAAGCGATGGCGCATCAAAGCCAGTAAGCCACATATCCCTGACTATGACAATCTTAAAGGTGTCATCAGGGTCTTTGAACCTGTTGGCCAGAGCTTCTCGCCTTGATTTGTTTCTGATATGGATCTGCCAGTCCCTTAGGTCGGAAGCGGAGCCTGTCATCATTATCTTGAGCTCGCCTTTCTCATCGTCCTCGGAATGCCATCCTGGCTGAAGTTTAACCAGCTTGTTATAGAGGTCAACACAGATGCGCCTGCTCATGCAAACGATAATGGCCTTTCCCTGCATTATCTCCTGACGCTTTTCAAAGTGCTGGACGATGTCACTAGCTACGACATTGAGGCGCTCTTTTGAGCCAACAATCTTTTCCATAGCAGCCCACTTTCGCTTGAGCTGTATCTTCTCGTCCTCTTCCTGGTCCTCTGTAACTTCCTCAAAATCGGGGTCAATGCTGGGCCTTTGCTCCTCTGAGAGCTCAAGTTTGGCAAGCCTTGCTTCGTAGTAGATTGGTACGGTGAAGTCGTCCTCTACCGCTCTTTGGATATCATAGATGCTGATGTAGTCGCCAAATACTGCGGTGGTCACCTTATCGCTGCTCTCGATGGGAGTCCCAGTGAAACCGATAAATGATGCATTGGGCAAAGCGTCATGCATGTACTGGGCAAAGCCCTGGATGAAGCCATACTGGCTCCTGTGGGCCTCATCAGCAATAACAACGATATTGGCTCTTTCAGAAAGATTTGGAAAATCATCACCTCTTTCCTCTGGGAAGAACTTCTGGATAGTGGTAAATACCACGCCTCCAGAAGCGACCTTCAGCTTATCACGCAAATCAGACCGGTCAGTAACCTGGGTTGGCTTCTGCCTCAGCAGTTCATGGCAATGGGAGAATGTGCCAAAAAGCTGGTCGTCCAGATCGTTGCGGTCAGTGATGACAACCAGTGTAGGGTTCTTCATCTTCCTATGCTGGATTATCTTGCCAGAGTAGAAGGCCATGGTCAGGCTCTTACCTGAGCCCTGAGTATGCCAGACAACTCCAGCACGCTGGTCTCCATCTTCAGACACCGCTTCAACTGTGGATTCCACAGCATTATTGACGGCATGATATTGATGATAGCCAGCAATCTTCTTGACAAGCGATTTCCCATCGGACTCAAACACTGTAAAGTATCGGATGTAATCAAGAAACCGCGACTTATCAAAGAGGCCTCTGAGCAGAACCTCCAGCTTTAGCATGGACGCAGGAGCCAGCTCTTCACCGTCTATGGTCCTCCAGGGCATGAACCTCTCACGATTCGCTGAAAGCGAGCCTACTCTGGCATCAATGCCATCGGACACTATCAGCACGCCATTGTACACAAACAGCGAGCCTATGTCCAACTTATAGGTCTGCAATTGATTAAAGGCGCTCCAGATTGTAGCCTTCTCATCGGTTGGGTTCTTCAGCTCAATAACAGCCAGTGGCAGTCCATTGACGAACACCACCACATCTGGCCGCCTGTTTCTCTTATCCTCAACAACAGTGAACTGGTTCACAACCAGCCAGTCATTCTTCTCAGGATTTTCAAAATCGATCAGCTTCACCTGCTCCCAGTCAATCTCACCGGCAGCGTTGCGGTACTCTAACGGCACCCCTTCAACAAGCATCTTATGAAATTCGTGATTGTTAACAAGCAGATCTGGAAAGTCATGGCGCAACACCCGTTTCACCACGCTTTCGAGCGCCTCATAGCTTATTCCAGGGTTCAACTGAGACAGCGCCTCCAGCATCCTGTCATGGAGCACCACATCCGAGTACGAACCACGCTCACTACCAGCCGCGCCCTCCTCAATGGGCGCGATGTCAGGGCCGTAAAGGACTGAATAGCCCAGCTCAGCGAACCAGGCCAGGGTGGCTTCCTCGATGTCGCCTTCGGTGATTCTATTGCTTGTCATCCCTTTTCCCCGTGAGCCTTTTTATTTCCTTATCAAAGTCAGATATGTAGTTTTTATCTTGTATTTTTTTGAATTGTTCATATTCTTTGCTGGCCAGAGCCAGAGCAACTTCATGACTGATATGCCCGGCATTGGTAAGTATTTCGTGCTCGCTAAATTTCAGGAAGGCATTCAGTTTTTCAATCCAGTCTTTCATATACATTGGCCTATTGCGAACCGCCTGTAGTTCTGCATAATCAAGATACATGGTAACTATGCGGTTCAGGTGATCAAGTTCCGTTTTGCCCAGATAGTTTTTTGCTATGGCAACATCACCTGGCATGATCTTACCGCCAGGTGCTTTTCGCCATGAAGTCAATCCCATATTTGTCTTGTCACTACTGGCACGTGCGGCTATGATCTCCGCGGCAGTCTGCCCTGTAATGGCAAAGTGCAATTTGTTCTGTACTTTCGCGAAGAACTGTTTTGTGTCCTGTGCGCTCGGTGAGTAGTCAATGGAAGTGGAGTAGATATCGGTTATTTTCTGGTACAACATCCGCTCACTGGAACGAATATCCCGGATCTCCTCGAGTAGATTATCAAAATATCGTGCGCTGAACCGTGAGCCATGCTTGAATCTGTCGCTGTCGATCGCAAAGCCTTTGTGAATATATTGCCGAAGGATCGATGTCGCCCATTGCCTAAACTGCGTGCCGCGTTCTGAATTAACCCTGTAACCCACCGCGATTATCGCTTCAAGCGAATAAAACCTTACTGTACGAGTAACTTTGCGGGTCCCCTCGATCTGAACTATCGAGAAATCCTCGGCAGTTGCCATTTCATCAAGTTCCTTCTCTTTGTAGATGTTTTTAAGGTGCAGGGAGATATTATCCGCGCTACATCCGAACAACTCCGCCATTCTTTTTTGCGGCAGCCAGATGTTCTCATCGGCATAGAGCACTTCGATATTGATGTTTCCATCGGCAGTCTGGTACACTGTGATCTCATTGTCGGGCAATTTCTTTTTTTTCACCATAAATTACCTCCTGCACTGCGCTCTCTCATAGTAGGAGCACGATTCGGAACATGCCGAAAGTCCTGCTTTTCCGGTAGGCCGATGTCGTCTTCAGTGATTCTATTGGTTGTCATCCCTTTTCCCCGTGAGCCTTTTTATTTCTTTATCGAAGTCGGATATGAATTCTTTATCCTGTATCGTTCTGTATCTCTCATATTCTTGCTCTGCTTTGAGCTTTGCTTCCAGAGCGGGAACTTTGCCTTTATCTTGCAGTATCGGGTATTTTGACAATTCCAAGAAACCGTCTAAGAATTCCATCCATTCCTGCATCTTCATAATCATCCCGCGCTCTGCCCTGCTTTCAGCCAGATCAAGATAGGCTGAAACAATGCGATTCAATTCCCTGATATGGGCAGCATTAAGGTAGTTTTTCGCAACTGCCACATCGGACTTCAAAACCTTGCCGCCATGGCCTTGTTTCCAGCTGGTCAAACCCATGTGAAGCTTTGTTGCATCTGCTGAATCGTAAATTATCTCGGCAGCGGTCTTTCCAGTGATTGCCCAATGCAGCTTGTTCTGGACGTTGGCAAAGAAACTCTTCGTTAGCGGTGCCTCGTTATCGTAATCTGCTGAAAGTGCGTAGATATCGGTAATTTTCTGGTAAAACCGCCTTTCGCTTGCCCGAATCTCGCGTATGCGCTCCAGCAGTTCATCGAAATAATCCTTTCCGAACAGGTTCTTACCCTGCTTTAGCCGCTCATCATCCAGCACAAAGCCCTTGATAATAAACTCCCTTAGCGTCTTCGTTGCCCAGATACGGAACTGCGTGGCCTGATAGGAATTGACACGATAGCCAACAGCAATGATGGCATCGAGGTTGTAGAATTTGGTTTTATACTTTTTACCATCGCGGGCAGTATGTTCCAAAATGGAACTAACTGAATCAACATGTAATTCACCAGTCTCAAAGATGTTCTTCAGATGCTTTGTGACCGCAGGGCGCTGAACACCATACAGCACCGCCATAGCCTTCTGCGTCAGCCACACTGATTCATCTTTGAGAACGACCTCGACCTTCACCACACCGTCAGAGGATGAGTAGAGAATGAAATCGGTCTGGTCATCGGGGAGCCGTGGGTTATTCATTTGGCTGCGCCCCCAGAATCCTGTCATGGAGCACCACATCGGCATAGGATCCTCGCTCACTACCAGCCGCTCCCTCTTCGATGGGCGCGATGTCTGGACCATACAGCACAGAGTAGCCCAGGTCTGAGAACCAGGCCAGGGTGGCTTCCTCGATGTCGTCTTCGGTGATGTGTGGTGTCATTCAAAATCCTCTGTTTCATGGTCTGAAATGTTTCTCTTTGCTTCTCGGTCATATGACTTTGCTATGTCATTAAGTGTGACAGCGAAACGTTGGTATCCTGCATTCTCAACCTCTTCAGCTTGTTTTCTGTATTTCGTAGCTAATTCTTTTTCAGGTTTTCCCGTTGGGTTTACTATATGTACTCCTCTTGAATTAACAATTCCTAATCGGAAACCATTTCGCAATTCATCAGCATCCTTACAATTAAGTGCATCAGCCACGGCTTTATTAATCCAAAGGCCATCAGAATCTCGTGGTGTGTGAATAAGAACATTTCCAACGCTTAAAAAGGCTACTTCAAGATGTCCAGACTCTATACACGAATCTTTGACTGATTTCAGCCATGTTTTAAAACGAGATTCTGAAAAAGCTCTGTTAGAATCCATGCCAGGCGGAGTCTTCCATTCATGAAGAAGCTTCCACGCATTGCTGGCTATGTCTTTTTTCTGCTCAGTTAGTTCCTTATCAGTTTCTGGCTCGTTTTTAGACCTATAGATAATACGAATCACTTCACAGAAAAAATCAGGGTCAGAGGCTAAACGATTTTCCAAGAACTTGGGCAATGTGCCGCGGTGTCCATCTAGAAGAGGTAAGTAAGCCCATTCTACTTTGAAAAGGTCTTCTGGATTAGCATCAGGAGCTTTTTGCAGAGCCTTAATAATTTCAGTAATGTGATAAGCATCCATTGTATGAGATGGCTCGCTTGAAGATGCTGCAGAAATAAGTGCTTGAACTGTGTGGGCTTGATCCAATTTCCCCCCATCATAAAGAATTTTAAATAGACACTGGATAGTTGCTCTGGGCCTGCCATATTCAATTAATTTGTCTATAGCAAAAAGAAGTTCATCACCTGCCTGATATGGATTCACATTTACCGTGTCCCAATATTCGTTTTCAGAGTCGTTAAGTAATGCCTTTACTCGAGTCCATGTTTCTGCCATAAAAGGGAGATAGCCAAGGAATTGTCCTATCTGGAAAACGGACCAGTCAGATGTATCAATTTTATCGACCCATGTCCATTCTTGGCTGTAGTGCCGACCCCAGATATAACCCCCTGCGAGTTGCACTAGATTCTTCTGTTCAGCTTCTAACAGTTTTGGGAGAATTGCATCATCTATTTTTGGTTCGGCAATAATGCCAAGGGAACGCCCAATATTTGATGGTAATTTCACTATTTCAGCAAACTTAAGCACGGCATTAATCCCAGCATATTCTATGATGTCTTTTATTGCCTTTTGTCGGTCTTCTTCAAGCTGTTTCTGTTGTTCTTGCCAGCTACCTATTTCTTCATAAAATCCGTGTTCACAACCGCTAAAGAGCCTCTGGTGAAGATTCATTGGGTCGGTTGGAACAATTGCATTGGCAATGTCATCTATTCTTGAAATGATGTCGGAGCTGAGTGCCGATTTTTTATTGACATATCGTTTATGTCCTGAAGCAAATTCTGTTAATTTGACCCAAAGCCCCAATCGTTCGTGTTCTGGCCTAGATAAAATATCTTCAGATGAGAGATGCTCCAATATTTTATCGAAATATGGTTCTGGCAGATTATCAAGATAACCAATGAGTTCTTCCAGCTTGGAAATATCATGTTTTGCCATCTCAAATGCAAGGTCAGCATAGAACGAGGCTTGCTCCCAATATTCTCCCTTAGTAACTTCTTTTTTCCATTCTTCTGGGATTGTATCGCGCCAAATGGGTTTCCGAGAGCCTGAAGATGAGCTATATTGGTTCGGTAAAAGCTTTAGCAGAAGTTTCCATGCTATTTCTGGAACCTCTTTTATGATGGTTTTCACTGCCACTTGACGTTTTTCAATCGACGCCGTTGTTTGTGGAAGCCAAGGAAGGAAAATTGTTGTAAGTGAATTTGATGGCCTATTGACCCAGTTCCCCCCTGGGTCATGGGATGCTAACTCGCCAAGGATCACTGAAGCCCGAACTAAGAATTGTTCATCCCAGGCAAGAATTTCTAGAGCCCAGAGTAAACCTGTGAGGTAATTTCCGCCTGTGAATCCACTACCTTCCTGTGAGAACAGCTCGTCAAATGGGCAAGGGGTTTGCTGCAATGTTCTCTCAACTATATTCAAAAATTCATTTGGAGCAGCTTCAGCAAACAGAGGGAGAAGGTCATTTAAACTGCCCCAAAGTTTCCAATCTGCATTTTCAAAGATTTTTCGTACTGCCAACAATGCGATTGTTTCAGGCTTATTCGTTGAAAATCTGGTTAAAGCACCTGGATGACTTCCGAGAAGTGCCAAACTTTCGGAAAGGCCTTTTCTCAAATGTTGTGAATGCTGTAACACTTTTCCATGAATGGTGGCAGCAAATCTATCTTCAGGTGGTAAATCATACATTGGATTTACCTCTGTCAGCACTTCAACAACACACTGTTTGAAGACATCTAAATTCTCATCAAATAGTCTCGACCCTAATGCTTTCCACAACTTTTTTCGTTCATCAACGCTCCAAATACCATCTTTGAAAGTGATGGGTGTGTTCGGTTGTTGAATGACTTCACGAATTTTTGAGATCCATGTGGAATAATCCACTTTTGCAAGCTGGCTAACAATAACAATATCTGCTTCAGACCTTTCATACCATGCCCCTATAAAATTGGCAACTGCCAGTTCAGAAGCATGTTGTGATTGATTCCAGTCCATTTCCTCCTGTAACAGAGGTAATTTAGAAAGTTCGGGTGAAATAGTTTCTGTAGGTTTTCCCTCAAACGCGAATTGTAATTCTGCCTTTAGCGAAGGTGGTTTAGAAAGTTCAGATGGGATGGTTTTTTGAGGTTTCCTCTCAAACGCGGTTATTATATCATCTGGAATAGATTCTAAGGTAATCTCACCCGCTCTTTCATTTTTTTCCCCAACGAAATCTTTTATTTGACACCACAATGTATCGGCATTATCTTGAGAGCACTGGCCGATAAGAGAATTAAGAAGTGAAAAAGTAACCCCTTTGATATCTAAATCATAGATTAGTAAGCGATAGCATTTTAAAAATCTCCATAACTGTTCTTCAGTCAGTTCAGAGTCCTTATTGGCCTTTTTTAGTGCATCTTTTATGAAGTTGTATTTTTTATATTGCTGTTTGCTAATAAATTTTCCCAGTTCTATTCTTTGAATAAAATTATCCACACTACTAGCTTCTTCTGCCTGTCTAAGCAATGCTCGAACGTCGTTAGTGTCTGTAGCACTTAAGGGTCCAGTAATTAAGGCGATTAAATCATTATCTCCATTGAATTTTTGTTGATTATTAAAATCAACCCATGCAGATTGTATTACATCCTGAAAATCCTGATTTTTTGTAAATTTGATACTATGCTTTATCTGACCAATTAATTTCGATTCTTTCTTATCACTAGTCCTCTGCGTGAAAACAATAAGATCGTCAGTTTTATAATCATGGCACCTGCCCTGAAGAATTATTTTATGTATGGGCCAATTCGGTAAGCATGGAGAAACACCCCCAGTAATCATCAAAACGACAAATGATGCTTGAACACAATTCTCAAATCTATGCCCTAATCCACCTGTAGAAGCTGGGCTGACAAATAGCTTATCATTATCAGTCATACTTCAGCCCTCTTTCCTCCAGAAAAATCTCAACATTGGGAATCCGAATATTCCCTGATATAAGTTTGGGGAGAATGTCATCACGGAAAAAAGAAACATCTTCTGAAAATTTTTCAGTTTGCCATTGTTTTTGGAACATGGGCATTACTATTTCATTAAAACAATCCACCAGTTTTTGTGGCGCGAGAATAAATGGTAAATTATGTATATGATTTCGATTTAATGTAGGTACTGCAGAGCCAGCATTGAAGCTATCATAATCTAAAGTCTGTAATAAAAAGTAAGCGTGTACTGGGCTTGATCTTTTATATTCTTTTACCCACAATGTAGTATTAAGGGGCCAGAAATCCTCGCCAACGAGAAATACTTTTCCTAGAAGGCCACTACGGCCAGTAGTTACTCCAGGCCCTGTAACCTTGTGTATACAATGGTGTCCAGATGGGCCACTTGCAGATATTATGGGATATGAACCTATTACCCGAATTTTTTTTGGAAGGTCAAAACCCCTCTGGAGTAATAATATATCATCCAGTCTACCCAATTGCCAGCCCTTTGGTATTTTGCCGATTGGGGAATCTTCGAAAGAGTCAGGAAACAACCCCGCAGTTTCATCATCCATGCCCACCGGCTTCTCCCCTGCCATCTTTGCCTTCACAGGGTCGAAGTCCACGAACCAGCTCTTGAAGGTGGCGCGGGCCATCTCCTCCAGGGTTCCATTCATGCGGCGGTTCAGCTCA
>JAUVCJ010000124.1 GCA_030595765.1 Thermoplasmatota archaeon
CTGATGTCCGTGCTTATCGGGGTCTTGCACTGGCTGCATTTATACATGGATCTCAGGCTCCAGGTCGTATTTCTTGTAGACGTTCACGCTCGATGGTGAGAAAGCATCCCCAGCCTGCACCATTCCGCAGTGCTTGCATGCCCATATGGAAGTGTCCCTTCTTTTGACTGCAGTTTTTCCGCACTGGGGACAGGGGTAGCGCTGGCTCTTTGAGGTCTCAGTTGCTCGTAGTCGCTTGCGCACTCGAATTCCGTAGCGCTGTCCATATTTGCCGGAAATGCCGACTTTCTTGGTCCTTCGTGCCATAGGTCATCACGTCCTCTGGAATTGCTCCAACAGGAGCATCCGGGTTTTTGGTGCGAGCTCTTGAGCGGTATTTATAAGTTTCTTAACTTCAGACCCTAATATGGTGCCTCGCAGACCTTTTTGCATGGCCCTGATGTCTCCGGCATCATCAAGGGTAACTGTAAGCCTTGCATCCGCAACCAACCCTTCGTCTGGCCCAGGGTCCAGGAACAGGCTGGTGCCCATCTTCACAAATGTATTGGATATCGGGGTGCAGGATAGAGCCAATGGTCTGTCTTTGCCTAGGCCATATTTCTCATTGGGCACAGTTGTGCACATCAATGCCGAAACTGCAGCCAGACTACAGGCATCAAAGAGATTACCAGCATGATTGACAACATGAAGGTCAATGTATATTGTCCAGACCAACCCTTCAGGAACTCCTCCTTCAGAAACATCACCTTCAGAGGCTTTGCCATCTATGGCCTTCCCATCCGAATTATTTTTTTCTGAGCTGATGCTTAACAATGAAAGGTCAAGGCACTGGCTTTCTCGGATACCTCTGTCCACAACCCTTGCGACCTCTATAGCTTCCTCTCTAGGGGAGCCATATCCAAGGTCAGGGTGGGCCATTGCAACAAGCTCTACAGAAGTGGTCAGAACGCCCTGGCTGGGTTGGTCTGGATAGGGAGTGCCAGGTTCAAGCTTCACCCCACAATATACCTGGGTGTCTCCAAGTTTCAATCTGGAGGAGCCATCTGCAGAGCCTATCAAACCGAACTGGATGTCCAAGTCCCTAAACTGATCCCCGTCTCTTCCGTCTATCCTTTTTCCTTGAGCTGCCAGTGCCAGCAAGTGATCCCTCTTGATGGTGGATATCACAGATTTTCTGCTCATTCATCTCCCTCCTTTTCATCAAAAAGGCTGACGTTTGGGTCAAGACCTCCACTACCAAAGGTCTCCGTTACCTGGGGGTCATCATCTATCTTTTCATCAGCTTCGTGCTCATTATTATCAGCATCATCATCGTCAGAGTCATCAGACCCAGCGTTATCAGCATCGACATCAGCAGACCCAGCGTTATCAGCATCACCACCATCAGAGTCATCAGACCCAGCGTTATCAGTAGCGCCATCATCAGAGTCATCGTATCCAGCAGTATCAGCATCGCCACCATCAGAGTCAGCATATCCGGCGTTATCAGCACCATTATCGTCGCTCTGGTAGCACTTCTTGAGCGCCTCCACCTGTTGCCGATTAATCTCGAGGCAACCTTCAATTGCCATTGTCTGAGCCCTGTCCAGCTCATCTGCGGTAAGGTGTCCGTCCATCTGGAGCAGCACGATCTCCCCTGTCCTGGGAAGAATGGCCATCGGGAGGTCGGCTGTTCCGTGATTATCCTCCTCCTTGTCAAGGTCCAGAACAACTGTGTCGCCTACCTTCCCAGCAGCGACCGCGGCCACCATGTCCCGCATGGGGATCCCTGCATCTGCAAGAGCAACACTGGCAGCGGTCAGGCCTGCGCAACGTGTGCCTGCGCTTGCTTCTAGCACCTCAATGTAAACATCAATGGTTGCTCTTGGAAATCGCTGGGTAAATACAGCAGCATCCAAAGCCTCGGAAAGCACTTTTGATATCTCGGTGGAGCGCCTGTCAGGGCCAGGTCTCTTCCGCTCTCCTACAGAGAAGGCAGCCATGTTGTACCTGCACTGGATAATGGCCTTTGTTTGGTCCTGCAAGTGTCTGGGCTGGGCCTCCCTGGGTCCATGCACTGCAACCAGTAGCTTATTTCCGCCCCATTCAAGATAGCATGAGCCGCTGGCGTTTGAAAGAACATTGGCCTCAATGTGTATTGGCCGAAGATCTCCAGGTGCCCTGCCATCGCGCCTTTTTCCGTTCTCGTCCATTAAGATCACGCTATCCTTCTTCTGCATACTAATCACCTCCATCTTCATATCTGCCAGTAGAGGCTCCTGTTTCAGAGAAGGGGTGCCCGTATTTTGCTGGGCCCAATCTTCTCTCCAGATGCTCTCTGATGGAATCGGTCAATCCTGCATTCTGGGCATTTTCCTCGATCATGCTAACTGCCAGTAGCACCTCACTAACTGCCTCGGGCTGGCCTTCCACCCAAATCCGCCCATTCTGCCCAACGAACATCCTTGCGCCGGTATAGGCCTTGATCATGGATATCATGGAGCCCTTCTTCCCGATTATCCTTGGGACCTTCGTTGGAGCTATATCCATTATTATCCCGCCATTGAGCCTTTTTAAACCTGGGTCATTCAATGTGAGCTGTATCCTTTTTATCTCGTCCACCATGGATATCTTTACAAGCACGGCATCACCAACCACAAGATACCTGGGAGTATCTCCAAAATCCACCCTCCATGGAACCTCGTTCACATGCAATGCACAAAGGTATGGGCAGTTGATATCAACCAACCACATTGTAGGGTTGACCTCTGCAATGTAGCCAATTACCGGGTCAGAAAGCTTTGGCATGTAGGTTCCGCATAACGGCACCACATTGATGTAATTGGATCTGACATTGGTAAAGCCCATGCGTGATGCATAGATCTTCCCATTCTCGGTATACGTCCACATGCCAGGCTTGAAGCTCCATGACTCCAACTCCTCGCCAGGTACGACCACCCTCCTTGGAAGGATGTGTTCTGGTCGGCCATCGTGACCGTTCTGTGAAAGCTCATTCAAACATCTCACCCCATATCTTAAAATCAATCAAACTATCAACCTCTCGCTCATATCAATCAAACGATCCAACTCGTATCCATATCATTCAATGACAGGGCTGAAGCAAACATGTTCCTGATAAGAACCGAACATACAATGGATAATGCCTGAGAATAACATGTTCAGATGGTGGGTTTGAGTATTTTACACTCCACATCGCCCTTGGTCTTCTCGTTGAGACGGTCAAAGAACTCCAGCTGTATTCCAGCAGGTATCTCGACCACTCCGATCCAGTTGCCAGTGGACTGCCATTCCTCTTTTATTATCTTGCCAAATGAGGTCAGGTCAGGGTAGACCTTGCCATAGTCATCACCGCTAAGCCGCACTGCAACCTTGAGCTTCTCAAAGCGAATGGGGATCAGGGGTTGAAGAGCAGTCAATGCATCCTTGACCAGGTCATTGGAGCTCTTGAATGGGTCGATGTTAAACTTAGCCTCTGCCAGTGCGTTCTCGATACGCTGTGGCGGATGCGGTGCCCCGGTCTGGGGGTTGATGGCGTTCCTTGCAATTATGTCCACCACCTTCTTACGCTTGTTCTCCTGCATCTTGCGTCTCTGTTCAGTGGTGAGTTGAACCTGGCCTTTGTCTATGATGTACTTGACTATTTCAGCGATATCATCGGTGTCAAATACCTGTTTGATAGCGTCCTCCGAAGCCCGATCTCCTTTCCTGGCATCCTTGAAAATAGTTTCCTCCGGCATATGCTCGAGGATGTCCTCTACCTCTCCGGATTTGATACCATCCACAAAGTCAGCTTCAATGATTATCTCAAAGGTGTGCCCATAGCTCTCGAGGTATGCTATGACCATACCGTCCATAAGTTGGTCAGTGTGTTCTTTTTGGATATCTTTGGACATCTTTCATCATTCCCTATTAAGACCAATCATCTCTCGAGCTTATCCCTCAAGCTTATCAAGGTACTTCTTTACTTCCTTGTCGTTCATCTTCCTGAACTCTTCCTTCGTGCTTACAATGCCGATCTCTACTGTGGGCAGATTTCCCTCCCCTTCGGTGGCCTTCTGAAGAGCCTTCAGACCCAGCATGACGACCTCATCCAGGGACATGCCTTCCTTGTAATGGTCCTCGAACATCTCCATCACAATGTTCCTACCAGCACCGATGCTGGAAGCCTTATAGGCCATCAACGCACCGCTTGGATCGGTCTCGAAAAGGTAACATCCTGTATCATCCACGCCAGCCACGAGAAGTGCAGTTCCAAAGGGTCTGACCCCGCCATACTGGGTATAGTTCTGCTTGTAATCGCATATCTTCTTCACCAGTATCTCCACTGGTATTGGCTCGTCATAGGTTACTTTGTTTATCTGCGAAGTGACCCTTGCGTAATCCACCAAAGCTCTAGCATCTGCAACGAGACCTGATGTGGCACAACCGATGTGCCCGTCGATCTTGAATATCTTTTCGATGGAAGTCGGCTCGATAAGCTGACTGCTTATCCTCTTGTCAATCAGAAGGACCACACCATCCTTATACTTCAATCCTGCAGTGGTGGTGCCTCTCTTGACTGCCTCTCTTGCATACTCTACCTGAAATAACCTGCCATCAGGGGAAAACACGGTTATTCCCCTGTCATATGCCATCTGTCCGGGCTGCATCTATATCACACTCAGCCGCTGCAACGATTAAGAATCATATAAAGCTTGTTCCCACTCCACATCCATGCCATTTCCATTAATCAGGTTGTTCGAAAGTAGCGGGTCCTAGATTATTATCAGAGTCGGCAGGTCAGGATATACAGAAGAATATGCGGATATGGAGCTTTTCGCTATACTTTCACTCATGACCAGCACGCCATTTTGTTCAGTACATTCACTCCCCCCTCCTGCCTTTAGCAGGATATATCACTCCGTCGTTACTCGGTATAGAACAGGACAGAACAGAACTGAAATGAACAGGGCTGAACTGGATTGGACAGAACAGGAGGAAACTAATAATGATGGACAATAACGACCCTGACCACTACAGCTGGGAAGATATCTATTCCCTGTGTGGAGTGGATCCAGAATACGAGTAATACCATTCGAATAATACCATTTCCCATCCGAACCGAGCCTGAATGGCGGTGGCATACATCCCAACCGTGCCATCACGAGAACAGGCGCTACCTGCTGGAGCCGACACCAGCAAGAGCGGCGTTCTCTGCTTGAAGGGCGAATTGAAAGGTTAAAGGTGGGGGAGGGGGAAGATACATTTTGGCGCTAAAGCGTCAATGGTTGGGCAGGTACTCATCCCAGGCCTGCCCTGCCATACCCTTTTTTTATTCTATAATTGGCAGCGACATCTGACACTTGGGGCATCGTCCGGACTGGACCCTATACACCCGTACCAGGAAATCAGTTCTATAGATGAGTATCTCACCACAGTTGGGGCACACTGTGTTTTGAAGTTTCTGGGCTTGGATGTTGTTCACATATACATAATTAAGACCAGCTGCCTTGAAAGCGTTTGATGTTCTCTCCAGCAGGTCCAGGCTAGTGGGTTCAGGCTCCATCATGTTGTGAGCAGGGTAGAACTTCAACAGGTGAATTGCAGTATCGCTTCCAAGCTCTTCAGCCACCCAGGCCGCATACTTGTCGATGTCCTCGGGGTCATCGTTCATGCCAGGTATCAGCAGGTAGGATAGCTCAAGGTGTAGCCCAGCTCTCTTGACACGCAGGCATGTTTGCTTTACATGCTCAATATTGCTGTAGCAGTGGGTCTTGTAGAATCTAGAGTTGTATCCCTTGATATCGATGTTCACCGCATCTAGGTATGGAGCAAGCTCGTTGAAGGGTTCCGTCTCTATGTATCCATTGGAAACAAATAGGTTGAAATACCCCTTTTTACTGAGCAGCTTTGCGGTCTCAAGTATGAACTCGTAGAACATGGTGGGCTCGTTATAGGTCCAGGCTACTCCATTGCATTGATGCTTTTTCAGGAGCGCAAGTATCTGGCGAGGGGAGTACCGGAAAGCTCCAGTGGAGCCGGTCCTGTCCTGAGATATATCCCAGTTCTGGCAAAAATCGCAGTTCAAATTGCAGCCAAAGCCACCCATGGATAGAACATTTGAACGGGGGTGGAAGTGAAAGAATGGCTTTTTTTCGATCGGCTCGACATTTACAGAGGAGAACCTGCCATAGGTCTTTGTGTAGAGCTTGCCTGATATGTTGGGTCTAACTCCGCATATTCCATATTTCCCAGGCTGTATCAGGCAGCGATGTGCGCACAGGCCGCATCTGACTGCCCCACTCGCCTCAGAGCTCCAGTGCAGGGCAGGTCTCATGCTCATTCCGCGATCATCCTTGTGACCTGGAACTTGGCATTCTTGAATATCAATGTGAAGTAATCCGGGTTGTGCTTGGTGTTACGCATCTTGTCGATGAGCAGGCGCCGCTGGTTGCTGGTAGCTCCAACCCGTTCTCTTGTAATGGCCAGTACACCATCGGAGAGATAGTTCTCGTCCCTTACGTTGTCGGCTCCACCAGTCATCTCGGATATCAGGAATGAGGTGCAATCCAGATCTCTGAGCCACTCAAAGAAACGGAACAGCTCTGCCCTGCGTTTGGAACCTGCAAAATCCTCATTAAGGATATTCAGTACTGGCAGGGAATCAATGACCAATATGTCATAGCCCATCTTGCCTTTCAGATTCTGGGCATACATCTTGAATATCTCCACCATGTTCGCACCAGAATCAACGGCCTGGGTGTTCTTGCGCAGGAATCCTAGGTCGATTATGCTGACCTTGTCCTCGACTGATTTGGTGTCCAGACCCAAATTGTCCATGTGGGCAAGAAGACTGGTCCTGCTCTGTTCAAGAGAGATATAGAGTCCTTTTGCGCCGGTCTGAACAGCGTTGTG